>NZ_JAXVAE010000082.1:0-2234 GCF_037460745.1 Hallella sp.
CCGTAGTCTTTGTAATACGAACGGTCGGTAGTCATAGCCACGGTGGTTGGGCCGTAACTTTGGCTTAGCGTACTTCTTGACACTTTCAACGAGCCATAAGTACGTTCGAAGTTTGCGCTGTACGAAAATATGTTCCTGATGGCTTGGGTTCGGAACGTGCGTTCCTCAAACTTAGTACTTACGTCGTTGATCCTCCACATACCGCGAATCTTGATGTCGTGCTCGGTAGCCACAGCCATCTTGTCCATGTAGATGACCATCTCCACCCAGTACTGATCATTCTCTCTTCGTGGGTCCCAGAAGCGTACGGTGTAGTTCACACCGTCAACATTCCTGGTGTAGGTGCTGCCCCACCATCCATTGTTTTCGCGCTGGTCTTCCAGTCCAGAGGCATTGCCATTGCCTGAGGCCCATGACAACTCCCAGTCGGGTGAGCAGATGTATTTGCCATCTACATAAACGGCGGGACCTTTGTGGCCCCTCTCTGTTTCGTCGTGCAGGAAATAGCCGTCATGTCCATCCCTGTCGTAGAACCAGAAATATACGGTAATCCATGGCTCGTCCACCGTGGGATGGTGCGAAATGCGTGAGTTGTAGCGTGAATTGCTACCATAATCTGTGCCGAAGTGTGCTCCGGCATACGCCTGCCGCGGCACGGCCAAGGCCATGACCAACAGGAGGAACGTCAAAAGCCTACGCCGCCAAGGCGGCGTGCTCTGACATTGCTTGCCCCTCGCCACCTGAGGCGGTGAGAAGTTGGGTTGTGAGTAATGGTTTTCTTTCATAATCGCTTAGATGAATTTGTTTCGTTAGGATTATCTGATGCAATGGGGACAACCAACTTGCAGCGCAATGCTGGTTCGACCCTTTGCAAATTTAAACGAATACAAAGAAATCTTAAGCGAAAAAAACGTTATGGTGGTTACACAATGCGTAAAGTGTAACCAAAAACCGCCATTCCATCGGGTTTTCAGGTCCTCGCCTTCGCCTCCCAATCGGTTGGCGACACGCCCATCTTGCGCTTGAACGCACGATAGAGATTCACCCTTCCGGCAAACCCGGTCTCCAAGGCAAGGGCGTCGAGCGTGTGGTGCTTGAGCCATCCCGCCTCAATGAGCCTTGTGGCTTCAGCCACGCGATACTCGTTGATGTAGGTCTTGAAGTTGACACCCTGACAATGGTTGATGGCCATCGACACCACACGATGGCTCTTGCCGCATAAGGCCGCAAGGTTGGCTATCGAGAGGTCGGTCGCTTTGAAGAGGGCTTGCTCCTGCATCAACCGTTCGATCTCTTGCATGAGTAGCAGGTCGTCATCGGTCGGTACAACCATCATGTCGGAGGAAGGGTCGGTAGGCACCTCTACGGGCTCGGTCGCTTCGCAAACGGTATCTCGCAAAGGCTCCTTGATCTTAGGGAAGATATCCACATAATTGATGAAGCGTATGGCAAACACCGAATAATAGACCGTTGTGACGAGCATGAACAGCAACTGCGTGAACGGAGTGATCAACAAGGCAAACAACAGGGCGATGACGCCTACGCCAAAGGCGCTATAGAAAGCCACGGGAACCCAATGCAAGCGCTGGCGCTCATCGTCGGAAAAATAGTTGTCCATCAACTGCAGGTAGCGTTTGTAATAGCGACGAAAAAGCGCCACATAACGCGCCATGAGCAACATGTACCAAAGCGAAAAGCCATAGAAGATGAGCGCCCTGCTGCTCTGTGGGAAGAGAAAGAACAGGGCAAACGCCGCCACTGTGGTGATGGCTATGACCAAGGTCTCGCGACACGCCGTGGCCTTGGTGAAGAAGCCTATGTCGAGCAACGCTATGAGCGAATAGGTGAACAGAAAGGCTTGCGTAATGCCAATGGCTATGACGATCATGCTATTGAGCAAGTCGCCCACAAGAGGCTCGCGCGTCACCGCCTCGCAGATAAGCGCCACACAATAAACAAGGAACGTGACGCCCATCACCTTGCGCGCAAACACATAATTCTTAAGCCCTTCCTTGTCGGGAATGGAAAGGAAGAGTAGGCATATACCAAATGCAAGCATCATTCCGGGAATGATGTAAACGGTTACCAGGTCATATAGAAATATCAACATAAAAACCCCATGGCGTTATGTGCCACGGTGCAAAAATAATAAAAAAGTGCTAATTCCACCCGAGTGTCCTCGAAAAACATGAAGGTTTTTCACTTTCTGAATCGCTTCGATACGGCCGAATAGC
>NZ_JAXVAE010000083.1:0-33809 GCF_037460745.1 Hallella sp.
ATGGCTTCCAGACCGTCGGCGTCGACTCGCCCGACGACCTCACGAAGTCGAAGCTCGGCGAGTATGGCGAGATGAACCACGGTTGGACCGCCGACGACGCCAAGGGCTTCATCAAGATCAGCTCTACGCCGCTGCGTGTGTTCTACGGCATGCACCCCGACGAGCAGCGTTAATAACCCCTAAACCCTCATGTCATGACCACAAACAAACGCCTTCTCCGCTCCTCATCCGACCGTTGGGTAGCAGGAGTGTGCGGCGGCATCGCCGAGTATTTTGGTTGGGATCCCGCCATCGTGCGCCTGGCCTACGTGCTGCTCTCTGTGTTCAGCGCCGCCTTCCCCGGCCTCTTGGTCTATATCATTCTTTGGCTCATCATGCCACAATACTAATCATTGACACCCATTATGATACGAATAGGAATACTGGGCGGCGCCGGATATACCGCCGGCGAACTCATCCGCCTGCTGCTCCATCACCCTGAGGCACAGCTGGTGTTTGTCAATAGCGAGAGCAACGCCGGCAACCTGCTGACCGATGTCCACGAGGGACTCTATGGCGACACCGATATGCGCTTCACCTCAGAGATGCCCTTCGACGCGGTCGACGTGGTGTTCTTCTGCTTCGGCCACGGAAAGAGTGAGGCGTTCTTGCGCGAGCATCATATCCCTGCGACGGTGAAGATCATCGACCTGGCCCAAGATTTCCGCTTGGCCGCCAGTAAGCCTTACGACCCCACGCAGCCCTATACGCCCGACAACCACGACTTCGTGTACGGTCTGCCCGAGATCAATAGGCAGCGCATAGCCGCCGCCCGCCACGTGGCCAACCCCGGTTGTTTCGCCACCTGCATACAGTTGGGATTGCTGCCCGCAGCCCACATGCAACTCATCGACAACGATGTCATGGTGAACGCCATCACGGGATCCACCGGAGCTGGCGTGAAACCCGGTGCCACCACCCACTTCTCGTGGCGCACCGACAACCTCAGCGTGTACAAGGCCTTCCGCCACCAGCACGTGCCCGAGATACGGCAGAGCCTCAAGCAGGAGCAGGCCTCGTTCTCCGCGGCCATCGATTTCATACCTTACCGTGGCAATTTTGCGCGTGGCATCTTCGCCACCGAGGTGCTACGCACCCAGGCTCAGGCCGACGCCATCGTGGAAGGCTACAAGGCGTTCTACGCCCATGAGCCGTTTACCCATTACGTCGACAAGCCGCTCGACATGAAGCAGGTGGTCAACACCAACAAGGCGCTGGTCCATTGCGACGTTATCGACGGCAAGTTGCTCGTCACGGCGTGTATCGACAACCTGCTCAAAGGAGCCGTAGGACAGGCCGTGCAGAACATGAACCTCATGTTTGGCATCAGCGAAACGACAGGCTTGGGCCTCAAGCCATCGGCCTTCTAACAAAGGGTGTGGGTGCCAAGGCGTCCACATCCGCCCAACGTCCCTCCATCCGATGGAGGGCTTTTGTGTAACAAACGGCCCGCATGCGCAGGGCCCCGAGACGACTAATGTAAGATGAAATTATTCGATGTATATTCCCTCTTCGACATCAACATCGTGAAGGGAAAAGGAACGAGAGTTTGGGACGACAACGATCAGGAGTACCTCGACCTCTATGGTGGCCATGCCGTCATCAGCATAGGCCATTGCCACCCCCATTATGTGAAGGTGCTGGAGCGCCAACTCTGCAACCTGGGCTTCTATTCCAACAGTGTCATCAATGGCCTGCAGGAAAAGCTCGCCGACCGGTTGGGCCGCGTGTCGGGCTACGACGACTACCAGCTCTTCCTCGTCAACAGTGGCGCTGAGGCCAACGAGAACGCCCTCAAGTTGGCCAGTTTCCACACAGGACGCACCCGTGTGCTGGCCGCTGGCCATGCGTTCCACGGCCGTACGTCGCTGGCGGTGGAAGCTACCGACAACCCGAAGATTGTGGCGCCCATCAACAACAATGGCCACACCACCTTCCTGCCGCTCAACGACCTGCCGGCCTGGGAGCGCGAGCTGGCCAAGGGCGATGTGTGCGCCGTCATCATCGAGGCCATCCAGGGCGTGGGAGGCATCCGTCTGGCCACACCCGAGTTTGCGCAAGGACTGGCTGAGGCTTGCCGGAAGTATGGAACGGTGCTCATCTGCGACGAGATACAATGTGGCTATGGCCGCAGCGGTAAGTTCTTTGCCCACCAGTGGCTCGGCATCAAGCCCGACCTCATCACGGTGGCCAAGGGCATCGGCAACGGATTCCCCATGGGAGGCGTGCTCATCTCACCCCGCTTCGTTCCTGTCAAGGGACAGCTTGGAACCACCTTTGGCGGCAACCATTTGGCTTGCGCCGCAGCCCTCGCCGTGCTCGATGTGTTCAACAAGGAGCACCTCGTCGACAATGCCCATGAGGTGGGCGAGTATCTCATAGGCAAGCTCAAGGAACTGCAGGAGACCGAGCCCCATATCCTTGAGGTGCGTGGTCGTGGACTGATGATAGGAGTCGACCTCGACGTTCCCCACAAGGACGTGCGTGTGCCGCTCATCCATCAGGAGCATTGTTTCACCGGATGCGCCGGAACCAACGTGCTGCGCCTGCTGCCACCGCTCTGCCTCACCAAGGCCGACGCCGACCTTTTCGTCAGCAAATTCAAACACATACTCGATACATTATGAAGATAGCCATGATTGGAGTGGGCGCCATGGGAGGTGCCACCGTGCAGGGACTGCTTCAGGTGCCATCTGTCTGCCCAAGCGATATTATCGTGTCGAACCCCACGACGGCGAAGACCGACAGGTTCAAGGCCGTGGGGGCGTATGCCACAACCGACAACAAGGAGGCGGCAGCCAAAGCCGATATGGTGTGCGTCTGTGTCAAGCCGTGGCTCGTGGAGATGGTCTTCGACGAGATACGCGATGTGCTGCGACCCAAGGAGCAACTGCTCGTCATCATGGCGGCAGGCATCAGTCCTGACCAGGTGAAGCAGTGGTTGCCCGACACACCGCCCTTCTTCTTGGTTATCCCCAATATCGCCATTGCCCAGAAACAGTCGATGACGTTCGTCGTTCCCGTGGACGCCACGCCTGAGCAGACGGCGCTGGTGAAGGGCCTTTTCGATGAGATGGGTACGGCGTTGCTGACCGATTATCAGCACCTCGCAGCCGGAACCACGCTGGCTTCGTGTGGTATCGCCTACGCCATGCGCTACATCCGTGCGGCGTCGGAGGGCGGTGTGGAGCTTGGTTTCAAGGCCGACGTGTCGAAGGAAATCGTGATGCAGACGCTGGAGGGAGCCGTCCAACTGCTCAGGGCTACGGGTATGCATCCGGAGCAAGCCATCGACCAGGTGACCACTCCGGGCGGACTGACCATCAAGGGGCTCAACGAGATGGAGCACGCGGGCTTTACGTCGGCCGTCATTCGCGGACTGAAAGCCAGCACGAAATAGGCTTTGGGCCGTGCTTTTCACATTACACAAATATTTCTTAATAAGCAACCAATATGGATGAACAACTAAAACAAATTGGAGAACGACTCAAGGGGTTGCGCGATGCGCTCGACCTGACGGCCCAGGAGGTGGCCGACGCTTGCGGTCTTAATGTCGAAAAATACGAGAAGGTAGAGCAGGGTGAGGAAGATATCACCATCTCCAAGCTGATGAAGATTGCCCATAAGTATGGCGTGTCGGCAGAGGAGCTGATGTTTGCCGAGGCACCTCGCATGAAGTCTTATTTCGTGGTGCGCAAAGGTCAGGGCATGAGCGTGGAGCGTACCAAGGCGTATAAGTACCAAAGCCTGGTGAGCGGCTATGTCAATCACAAGGCCGACGTGTTCATTGTGACCGTTGAGCCCAAGCCCGAGGCCCACACCGTTTATAAGAATAACCACGCCGGACAAGAGTTTAACCTTGTGCTCGAGGGCGCCATGGATATTTATCTTGACGGAAAGACCATCCGCCTGAACGAGGGCGACAGCATCTATTTCGATTCCAGCAAGCCCCATGGCATGCTGGCCGTAGGCGATAAGGCGGTGAGGTTCTTAGCCGCAACAATTGGATAATCATCAGGATACAAACACTATGATAGAGAGATTTTTAAAGCAGACCCACTTCGAGTCGGTAGAGGACTATAATAAACATCTGGAATTTATCGTTCCGGAGAACTTCAATTTCGCCTACGACGTCATGGACGTGTGGGCTGAAGAGGCGCCCAACAAGCTTGCCATCCTTTGGACCAACGACCAAGGCGACGAGATCAGAACCACCTATGCAGAGCTCAAGGAGCAGTCGGACCAGGCGGCTTCGTACCTGCTCTCGTTGGGAATTGGCAAGAACGATCCCGTCATGCTCATCCTCAAGCGTAGGTATGAATGGTGGGTCGTCATGTTGGCGCTCCATAAGATTGGTGCCATCGTGATTCCCGCCACACACATGCTCACCAAGCACGATATCGTGTACCGCAACACGCGAGCCAGCGTGAAGGCCATCATCTGTGTCGACGACGCCTATGTGACCGAGCAAGTCAAGCAGGCCATGCCCGAGAGTCCTTCGGTGAAGACCCTCATTGCCGTGACCGACCATGGCAAACCCATCCCCGAGGGCTTCCGCGATTGGCAGGCCGAGTGGCGCAAGGCTCCTAAGTTTGTTAAGCCTAAGTTTGTAAACACCAACGAGGACACCATGCTGATGTACTTCACCAGTGGTACCAGCGGTGAGCCGAAGATGGTGGCACACGATTACCTTTATGCCTTGGGCCACCTTACGACGGGTGTGTTCTGGCATAATTTGCACGAGAACTCGCTCCACCTCACAGTGGCCGACACGGGTTGGGGAAAAGCTGTTTGGGGCAAGTTCTACGGCCAGTGGTTTGCCGGAGCTACCGTTTTCGTGTTCGACCACGAGAAGTTCAACGCCGACACCCTGCTCAGGCAGATAGAGAAATACCACGTCACATCGTTCTGTGCGCCTCCTACCATCTACCGATTCATGATTCGCGAGGACCTGTCGAAGTACGACCTCTCATCGCTCGAGTATTGCACCACGGCCGGTGAGGCTCTAAACCCCGCTGTGTTCGATAAGTTCAAGGAACTGACGGGCATACAGATGATGGAGGGATTCGGCCAGACCGAGACCACCATGACGCTCGGAACCATGCCTTGGATGAAGCCCAAGCCGGGATCGATGGGTATGCCCAACGCCCAGTACGACATAGACCTGGTGAAGCCCGACGGCACTCCTTGTGAGGACGGTGAGAAGGGCGAGATAGTGGTTCGCGTAGGCGACCGCAAGCCCATCGGTCTGTTCAAGGAGTATTATCGCGACCCAGAGCTGACCAAGGAGGCTTGGCACGATGGTCTGTACCACACGGGCGACATGGCCTGGCGCGACGAGGACGACTATTATTGGTTTGAGGGACGCATCGACGACGTCATCAAGTCGAGTGGCTACCGTATCGGCCCGTTCGAGGTGGAGTCGGCTTTGATGACCCATCCGGCTGTTGTGGAGTGTGCCATCACGGGTGTTCCCGACGACATCCGTGGCATGGTGGTCAAGGCTACGGTGGTGCTCGGCAAGGAGTGGAAAGACAAAGCGGGCGACGCGCTGGTTAAGGAGTTGCAGCAACACGTGAAGAAAGAGACTGCGCCTTACAAGTATCCGCGCATCGTGGAGTTTGTCGACGAGTTGCCAAAGACCATCAGCGGCAAGATCCGTCGTGTGGAAATCCGTAAGAAAGACAGCGAGAAACAAGACTGATAGGCACCATTCTAACTCACGATACCATGGATGAGAAGAAGAAAAGAATGGTGGTGAAGGTGGGCAGTAATGTGCTGACCCGCCGCGATGGCAAGCTCGACGTGACGCGGGTGTCGACCCTCGTCGACCAGATAGCGTGGCTCAGGCAGCACGGGCACGAGGTCATCCTCGTGTCGTCGGGCGCCATGGCCAGCGGAAGGGGTGAGCTGCGCGTGGACCACCGATTGGATTCGGTGGAGCAGCGGCAGCTCTTCTCCGCCGTCGGACAAGTGAAACTGGTGGGGCTCTACTACGATTTGTTCCGCGAGTTTGACATTCCCATAGGTCAGGTGCTTACCATGAAGGAGAACTTTGAGCCTGGTGAGCAGTACCTAAACCAACGGGCCTGCATGGAGGTGATGCTTGAGAATGGCGTCTTGCCTATCGTCAACGAGAACGATACGGTGTGTGTCACCGAGCTGATGTTCACCGATAACGATGAGTTGTCGGGCCTTATCGCCAAGATGATGCGTGCGGAGACATTGGTGTTGCTGTCGAACATCGATGGCATTTATACCTCTCATCCCGACGATCCCAATGCGGAGCTCATCCAGGAGGTGGCACCCGACCGCGACCTCAGCGAGTATATCCTTCCCGAGAAGAGCGCTTTCGGACGCGGTGGCATGCACTCCAAGTACACCACGGCTAAGAAAGTGTCGCAGGCTGGCATACGTGTCATCATCGCTAACGGTGAGCGCGACAATGTGTTGGTGGATTTAGAGACCCGCAAAAACCATGTTCCACATACTGAATTCATACCATGCAACTGACCCGTCTGTTCCAACAGGCCAAGCAAGCCAGCCGTTCGGTGGCTTCCATGACCGATGAGGCACGCAACGCTGTGCTCTTGGCGGTGGCCGAGGAGATACGAACGCAGAGCGCGTCGCTCCTTCAGGCCAACCGGAAAGACCTGGCGGCCATGCACAAGAGCAACCCGTTGTACGACCGGTTGATGCTGACCGATGAGCGCCTTTGTGCCATCTCGCACGACATGGAGAACGTAACTCGGTTGCCATCGCCCTTGGGCCGCGTCAGCCATGAGCGCACACTCGACAATGGTTTGCGCCTTCATCGGGTGAGTGTGCCCTTTGGTGTCATCGGCGTTGTTTATGAGGCGCGCCCCAATGTGACCTTCGACGTGTTTGCGCTCTGCTTCAAGAGTGGCAACGTTTGTGTGCTCAAGGGCGGTCGCGACGCTGAGGCTTCCAATCAGGAGGCGGTCGATCTCATTCACGGTGTGCTCCGGCGCATGGGCGTTGACGAGCAGGCGGTGGTGCTGTTGCCGGCCACTCATGAGGCCACGGCTGAGATGCTGAATGCCGTGGGCTACATAGACCTTTGTATTCCGAGGGGCGGACGAAAGCTTATCGACTTCGTGAGAGACACGGCCCGCATACCTGTCATAGAGACGGGAGCGGGCGTTGTCAACACCTATTTTGACGAAACGGGCGACCTGGAGAAAGGAAAGGCCATCGTGCTCAACGCCAAGACGCGTAGGGTTTCGGTGTGCAACGCCTTGGATTGCTTGTTGGTGCATGTGGCACGGCTGGCCGATCTGCCTGCGTTGGTGGAGCCTTTGGCCGGCAAGAACGTGGTGCTTTATGCCGATTCTACCGCTTATGGCCAACTGGAAGGGCATTATCCGTCCAACCTACTGTGCGAGGCCGACGCCGAATCGTTTGGCCGCGAATACATGGATTACAAGATGTCGGTGCGCGTGGTGCGCGATATCGATGAGGCCGTCGACCACATCGCCCGTTACGGATCGGGCCATAGTGAGGCCATCATCACCGAGGACGAACAGGCTGCCCGCCGCTTTCAGGCACAGGTTGATGCCGCTTGCGTCTATTGGAACGCCCCAACGTCGTTCACCGATGGCGCCCAGTTTGGCCTGGGAGCAGAGATTGGCATCAGCACTCAGAAGCTTGGGCCGCGTGGTCCTATGGGGTTAGACGAGATTTGTACCTACAAATGGATTGTGGAAGGCAACGGTCAGACACGCCCATAAAGCGTTTCCAATGCTTTCATAAACCGCTTGCGGACTCTTCTTAGGGCGTTCCTAATGCTCTCGTAAACTACATACGGAGCCTTCTTAGGGCGTTCCTAATGCTTTCGTAAACTGCTTAAGGTGTATTCTTTGAGCGCCGCTAATGCTATCTTGGAATGCTTATGGGGTTTCGATAAGTCGCTTATGGGGTTGGCTCTTCTCAGAACAGGCGATGCCTTTAGGTGCTTATGGGGTTGGCTCGTCTCAGAGCAGGCGATGCCTTTAGGTGCTTATGGAGTTGGCTCGTCTCAGAGCAGGCGGTGCCTTTATATGCTTATGGTGTTGGCTATGCTTATCCCTGACAAGACAACGATTATTTAATCATACAACGATCAACAAAAAGAGTAACGATGAAGAGTTTTTTTAATGTGCAAGATATCGGCCCGCTCGACAAGGCGTTGGCCGAGGCTTTGGAGGTGAAACGCGACCGTTTCCAATATCAGCAGTTGGGAAAGAACAAGACCCTGCTGATGATTTTCTTCAATAATTCGCTGCGTACGCGCCTCTCCACCCAAAAGGCGGCAATGAACTTGGGCATGAATGTCATAGTGCTCGACGTGAATGCTGGCGCTTGGAAGTTGGAAACCGAACGCGGAGTCATCATGGATGGCGACAAGAGTGAGCACCTTTTGGAGGCCATTCCCGTCATGGGCTCCTATTGCGACGTTATTGCCGTGCGCTCGTTTGCTGGTCTTTCCGACCGCGAGTTCGACTATGCCGAGACCATCGTGAACCAGTTTGTGAAATACTCTGGGCGCCCTGTGGTGGCCATGGAGACCGCTACGGTGCATCCGTTGCAGGCTTTTGCCGACCTCATCACCATTGAGGAGCACAAAAAGACGGCACGTCCGAAGGTGGTTCTGACTTGGGCTCCCCATTGCCGTGCGTTGCCACAGGCCGTCCCCAACTCGTTTGCCGAGTGGATGACAGCGGCCGATGTCGACTTCGTCATTACCCACCCCGAGGGCTATGAGCTCGATCCGAAGTTCACGAAGGGTGCCACAGTTGAGTATGATCAGCGCAAGGCGTTGGCCGGAGCCGACTTTGTGTATGCCAAGAACTGGAGCTGTCCGGGTGTGACACGCCCCGAGGACTATGGTAAAATCCTATCCAGCGATTCCTCATGGACCATTGATAGCGAGCACATGCGTTGGACAAACGATGGCTATTTCATGCATTGCCTGCCTGTTCGACGCGGCTTGATTGTCACCGACGACGTCATTGAGAGTGACCATAGCCTCGTTATTCCCGAGGCTGCCAACCGTGAGATAAGCGCCGAAGTGGTGCTCAAGCGCGTGTTGGAGAGCCTGTAAGTCGTGCCAGACATGCCCGATGGAACTGCCAAAGGGCCCAAACCACTGAGGCGTCGAATAGTAAACCTGCCATTCGACGCCTCTGTCGGTTTTGTGAATCCTTATAAAGCCGCCTTTGAATCCATATAAAGCCGCCTTTGAATCCATATAAAGCCGCTTTTGTATCCATATAAAGCCGCCTTTGAATCCATATAAAGCCGCTTTTGAATCACTAAATATCTTCTTTTGAATGATTGGGAATCTTCTTTTGAATGATTGGGAATCTTCTTTTGGATGTTTGAAAATTTTCTTTTGGATGATTGGATAACTTCTTTTGAACCCATAAAAAAAGGAGGACGATAAGGTCCTCCTCTTCATGCGATGGTATGTTAGAAATGTTGTGTCTTATCCGTTGAGCTTCTTCGAGAGCTTATCGAGCATATCCACAGTCATGCTTGAAAGGTCGTACTGAGGCTTCCAATCCCACTCCTGGCGGGCGCAGCTGTCATCGAGCTTGTCGGGCCAACTTTCTGCGATAGCCTTCTTCAGGGGGTCTACTTCGTAAACCATCTCGAAGTCGGGCTTGTACTTCTTGATCTCGGCATAGATGGTTTCGGGAGCGAAGCTCATAGCTGTCACATTGAAACCGTTGTGGTGTACGAGGCGGGCGGGGTCGGCTTCCATCAGGCTGATGGCGGCGTGCAATGCGTCGGGCATGTACATCATGTCCATCAATGTGCCTTCGGGGATGGGGCAAACAAACTTCTCACCGCGTACGGCAGAGTAGAAGATGTCGACAGCATAGTCGGTTGTGCCACCTCCAGGAAGCGCTACGTAAGAGATCAGTCCGGGGAAGCGAACCGAGCGTGTGTCGGTGCCGTACTTCTGGTTGAACCAATCGCTGAGCAGCTCCGTTGTCACCTTGCTCACGCCATAGATAGTCTTTGGGCGCTGGATGGTGTCCTGCGGGGTCATCCAATGGGGTGTCGACTCACCGAATGAGCCGATAGAGCTGGGTGTGAACACTTGGCAATGGTGCTCGCGGGCCACCTCCAGGATGTTCCAGAGACCGTCGATTCCAATCTTCCAAGCCAAGTTAGGTTTGTTCTCAGCCACCACCGACAGCAGCGCTGCCAGGTTATAGATGGCGTCGATGTGGTACTTCTTTACCACGGTAGCGATCATTTCAGCGTTAGTGACATCAGCCTCCTCAGCGGGGCCAGCCTCCAACAACTCGCCAGTGGGCTCTGCACCTTTGATGTATCCAGCAACTACATGGTCGTTGCCGTAGCGCTTACGGAGCTCGCGCGTTAATTCAGAGCCAATTTGTCCAGTTGAGCCAATTACAAGTATGTTCTTCATTTTTAGGTATGATAGAATTGATGAAAATATGTCGCAAAGTAAATGCTTTTTTGTTGAACTACGGAAATGGCTTTGTTAAATTAGATTAAAACTTCCAATTCTGTACCTTTTTCGCTGCGATAGGCCCCATTTTCTCAAGAAAAAGCAGTTACTTTGTACCACTGACTTTAATTAAAACTACTATGTACGGAAAAGTGAAACAACATCTTCAAGAGACTCTCGCAGGCTTGAAGACTGCAGGCCTTTACAAAGAAGAGCGTATCATTGAGAGCCCTCAGGGTGCATCCATCCAGGTAAAGGGCAAGGAAGTACTCAATTTTTGTGCTAACAACTACCTTGGCTTGGCCAACGACCCTCGCCTGATTCAGGCTGCCAAGGACGTGATGGACCGTCGCGGTTATGGTATGGCATCCGTTCGCTTCATCTGTGGTACCATGGATATTCACAAGCAACTGGAGGCTGCCATCAGCGATTACTTCAAGACTGAGGACACTATCCTTTATGCCGCTTGCTTCGATGCCAACGGAGGCTTGTTTGGTTCGTTCCTGACCGACCAGGACGCCATCATCTCTGATGCCCTGAACCATGCCAGCATCATCGACGGCGTGCGCCTTTGCAAGGCCCAGCGCTATCGTTATAAGAATGCCGACATGGAGGATTTGGAGCGTTGCCTGAAGGAGGCCCAAGCCCAGCGTTTCCGCATTATCTGCACCGACGGCGTGTTCTCTATGGACGGTAATGTGGCTCCGATGGATAAGATTTGCGACTTGGCAGAGAAGTACGACGCACTCGTCATGGTGGACGAGAGCCACTCAGCCGGCGTTGTCGGTCCCACTGGCCACGGCGTTAGCGAGCTCAACGACACCTATGGCCGCGTTGACATTTACACCGGAACCCTCGGAAAGGCCTTTGGTGGCGCCCTCGGCGGCTTCACAACAGGTCGTAAGGAGATCATCGACATGCTGCGCCAGAGCAGCCGTCCCTATCTCTTCTCCAACTCTTTGGCCCCTGGCATCATTGGCGCCAGCCTGAAGTTGTTTGAGATTCTGAAGACAGACAACTCGCTCCACGACAAGTTGGTTGAGAACGTTAATTACTTCCGCGACAAGATGATTGCCGCAGGCTTCGACATTAAGCCCACGCAGAGCGCCATCTGCGCTGTGATGCTTTACGACGCTCCGTTGGCCGTTCGCTTTGCCAACTGCATGCTTGAGGAAGGCATCTACGTCACAGGCTTCTGCTATCCCGTTGTTCCGAAGGGCGAGGCACGCATCCGCGTTCAGCTGAGCGCTGCCCACACCACCGAGCAGTTGGATCGTTGCATCGCCGCGTTCATCAAGGTTGGTAAGGAACTGGGTGTGTTGAAATAATACCATTCCATAATAAATAGGTAAAGGCCGTTTCCCAAACCATGTGGTTGAGGAAACGGCCTTTATTGTGTTAGGACGTTTGTTTGGCAATGCGGTTGTGGCTATTCGGCCGTCAGCCGTTGTTCACCGCGGTAGGTGTTGGCCACGATCGTCATCTTTGCGCTGCGCCATGCTGCGGGAAGAGGCATGCTGAGGTAGCTCCTTACCGTGTAATATTGCGGCACATTGTTCTGCGCGTGCAACAAGCGAAGGGTCACGGCGCGTGTGGCCTCGCCCTCGGTCTCGATGGAGTCGACCATGATTCCTATGGCCTGTGAGGCGTCCACTTGGTCGGAGGAGCCCGTTTTCACGGCAAACCCGATGTTGAGGAACCCTCCGCCCATCCACGCGCTTTCGAGTGTCAGCGGATCGGTGGCCACGCTGTCGAGACTCATCTTGACCAACGGGCGCGCCACCAGCACCTGCGATAGGCTAAACAATTTCCTTGCCGCCTTGTCGTAGTAGGCCAGCGCACGCCACAACGTGTCTTTCGCCGGGGCCCAGCCCACCGTGGCCGGCGTAGCCAAGTGCACCGAGTCGCCTCCGTCGGTCAGGATGTAATCGACCGTCTTGGCGGTCGTTACATGCGCCTTGCAGAAGTCGGCCTGCAGGTAACTGTAGCGCCCGTCGCCCGTTTCGTAGCCGTCGCTTGAGCAGCTGGCCACGCCCGTTATGAGCAGCAGGGCCGCGAAGGCACCCATGAGTCGAAACTTAGTCCTGTGGGTTCGTGTCATTTGGTGGCATTCATATAGTTGATTGCCGGGTTGGCATACATCGTCAGGATGCTCTTGCGTAGGAACGCCTCGTCCTTGTTGGGCATGTTGATCTTCGCCATCTGTCCGGCCAGGTACCGGTCGAAGAACGCCTTGTCGTCGGCCGAGTAGTGGTCTTTGTAATCCTCCGTACCCTGCAGCTTATCGAGTGCCACATAGTTGGATGGGTACAACATGTAATGGCTATGGATCTCATGGTCGATGTGCTCGGCAATGATGCGGTGAATTTCACCCTTGGGCGTATCGGCCGGCAGGTTGTCGAGATACTCGTCGATGCACGGTGCGCAGTGGTAGTGCACATGCCCCTTGAATCCCATGATGCCTGTCTGCATGGAGATGATGTCGTCGTTGGGACCTTTTTTCCATTCGGGGTTGTCGCGTTTCTGCTGCAGCTCCACCGCCTTCAAGTAGTCGCATGGGTCGTATTCGTAAGAGATGGTCAGCGGCACGATGTGCAATTCCTTCAGTCTCTCGGGCACCGTACCCGTTCCACCCATGGTCATCATCTTCAAGACACCCTCGGCTGTGCGGTCGTTCGAGTCTTTGGCTCGTCCCGAGCGCTGAGCCACCCACACGTTCTCGTGCTTCTCCTGAATGGCAAAATGCATGTATTCGGAGAGCGTCTTGCCCGCCATCAGCATCTCGCGCATGGGCAATCCGCGCTTCACGATGAAGCTCTTGTTCAACCTCACGAGGTCTTTCACCCATGGCAGCGCCAGCAGGTTGTCGCCGATGGCTATCTCGCATGTGGTGGTGAAGCCCGCGTCGATGAGCAGCACATCGAGTATGGCCGAGTCGAGCACAATGTCGCGGTGGTTGCTCACGAACGTGTAGTGCTTGGTGTTGTTGATCGCCTTGCAGTTCATCTCATAGCCTCGGCTCGCCTTTTTCATCAGGTTGTCGATAAACTTGTAGCAGAACTGCATTTGGAAGTCGAGCGACGTCTTGCACGTCTTCATCTTCGCGGCGAGCATGTCGAACGGCACATCAGGGTAGAGATACCTCACGACGGCTTGAAACTGCGGGTTGGCCAGCAACCTATCGTAGACCTCAGGGAGCTCCTCGGGCTCGAAAGGCCTTATATCATTGAATTTCTCGGGTATAATCATAAGGCGAAATGATGATTGCGTAGGATGGGAAACGTGTTAGAACTGGTTCTCCACGATATCGGTCAGCACCTGCTTGATGTCGAGTCCGGCCGCCTTTACCTGCTGCGGTATGAAGCTTGTGGCCGTCATTCCCGGTGTGGTGTTGATCTCGAGCATGTTGATCTGATCGTTGCCCTCAGCATCTTTCGAGATGATATAGTCGATTCGGATGATGCCGTTGCAATGCAGGATGTTGTAGATCTTGGCTGTTTCGTCGGCCACGCGCTTGGCTGTTTCGTCGGCGATGCGTGCCGGTGTGATTTCCTGCACCTGGCCGTTGTACTTGGCGTCGTAGTCGAAAAACTCGTTGCTGGTCACCACCTCGGTAGCTGGGAACACCACCATCTTATCGCGTGTCTTGTAGCATCCGATCGAGATCTCGGTGCCCTTCATGTAGCCTTCTATCATCACTTCGTCGCTCTCCATGAAGGCCACGCGCAGGGCGGGAGCCAACTGGTCGGCGTTTTTCACCTTCGACACGCCGAAGCTGCTTCCGTCGGCTGCCGGCTTCACGAAGACAGGCATGCCCAAGCGCTTCTCAATCTCCTTCTCATCATACTCGTCGCCCAGACGCAGCAAGACGCTGTCGGCCACGCGTACGCCAAAGGCGCGCAGGTAGTTGTTGAGCACATACTTGTTGAATGTCATGGCTTCCACCAGCACACCGCTGGTGGAGTAGGGCAGATGGATGAGGTCGAAGTAGCCCTGCATCAGTCCGTTCTCGCCCGGGGTGCCGTGAATGGTGATGTAAGCATAGTCGAAGACCACAGCCTTGCCATCCTTGCCGATGAACGAGAAGTCGTTCTTGTCGATGGTGGCCACGTCGCCGTCTTCGTATTCCACGTGCCAGTTGATGCCTTTCACGTCGACGATGTAAATGTTGTAACGTTCTTTGTCGAAGAATGAATAAAGTCCCTGTGCCGAGCGCATAGACACGTCGTGCTCAGAGGAGTCACCGCCGCAGACGATGGCAATGTTTCTCTTTAAATCTTTCATCTTGTTGATATTATAGATATTCTTGTGTGTTCTTATTTGTAAGGAAGTGTTAGTCGTCGCGCCTCGTTCCGTTGATAAACTTACGCCAGTGGTCGATGAGCGCCGTGAGATCGGTGGGCCACTCCGAGTCGAAGTCCATCTGCTGTCCTGTTCGTGGGTGTACGAATCCGAGCGTCTTGGCGTGCAGCGCCTGTCGTGGGCAGAGGTCGAAGCAGTTGCGTATGAAGGCGCGGTAGCTTGAGCTGCGCTGTCCGCGCAGGATTTCGGTTCCTCCGTAGCGCTCGTCGGCAAACAGCGGGTGTCCGATGTGCTTCATGTGGGCCCTGATCTGGTGGGTTCGTCCCGTCTCCAGCTTACATTCCACGAGCGTGGTGTAGCCGAATCGCTCGAGCACTCGCCAGTGGGTGACGGCCGGTTTTCCGATGCCCGATTCGGGATCGAACACCTTCATGCGCAAGCGGTCTTTGGGGTCGCGTCCAATGTTGCCCTCGATGCGCCCCTCGTCCTCGACGAAGTTGCCCCACACCAACGCGTTATAGCTGCGGTGTGTGGTCTTGTTGAAAAACTGCTTTCCCAGCGCCGTCTTCGCCTCGGGTGTCTTGGCCACCACGATGAGGCCGCTGGTGTCCTTGTCGATGCGGTGAACCAGTCCCACCTCGGGATCGTTGGCGTCGAACGAGGGCACGTCGCGCATGTGCCATGCCACGGCGTTGATGAGCGTTCCGCTGAAGTTGCCGGCGCCTGGGTGCACCACCATGCCCACGGGCTTGTTGACCACCATCAGGTCGCTGTCCTCGTAGACGATGTCCAAGGGAATCTCCTCGGGCCGTATGGTGGTGTCGTGCTTGGGTCGGTCGAGCCTCAGGGTGATGATGTCGCCCGGCCGCACCTTGTAGTTGCTCTTCACAGGTCGGTCGCCCACAAAGATGCAGCCCTGCTCGGCCGCCGTCTGTATGCGGTTGCGGCTCGAGTGCTGCATGTGCTCAGCCAGAAACTTATCGATGCGCACGGTGGCCTGTCCGGGGTCCACCTCCATCTTCCAATGCTCATAGAGCTGTGCGTCGTCGGTCGAAGGCTCAACGGCAGTCAGCTCGTCGTCCTCCATGAGTTCTATATCGTCGGTATAATCTGTCATTCGTTGTTGGTCTTGTTTTCTTAAATGGGAACGCGGCCCGTGATGGTTCTCACCCCTTTCTCCTCATGCTCATTCCGTGCGCTGCGCGGGATCCCTCTTGGCGGGTTCGGGCGTGGGCGCAGGCTCCGCGGGTTGCTCCTTCACCTCCTCGAACGGGTCTTCCTCGGTGGGCTCCTCCGTTTCGAAGTTGTCGGCCGGCTCCGTGTCCACATAGTTCACCGCGTCGTTATCGTCGAGCTGTCCGTTGCCCGCCTGTATGGTGACGGCGGCGTCTACTGGGATCTTGTCGCCGTAGACCACGTGCTGCCCCTTCACCACCACGCCGTAGACCCAGTCTTTCTCACCCGGCACAAACTGGGGCGGGGTCAACTTAAAGCCCATGGCCGACAGTTTGGCCATGGCCTCTCGCAGCGAGCTGTTGTCGATGATGTCGGGCAGCGTCAGCGTGGGCGTGTGGCTGGCGTTGATGGTGACATAGATGACATGCCCCGACTTCACATGCTCTCCCGGCTCCGGGTTTTGTTCGAGAATGCATCCGGGGGGCAGCGTCTTCACGTAGCCCGTGTCGCTCACCTCGATGCGCAAGCCCAGTTGGTCGAGCACGTGTGTGGCGTTGTCGAATTTCTTATGCACTATGTTGGGAATGGCAATCGATTCGCCGTGATGGGTGTAAATGCCTAAGCCGAACTTGGCACCCACAATCAGCGCTCCTACGACGAGCGCCATGGCCGCCAGGTTGCCCCATAGGTATTTGCTTTTAAACTTTCCAATGAATTCTGTTCCCGTCATCGGTTATGGTATTTTTCCACAAAGATAATGTAATTCGCCCGAATGCCCAAGAAGCCACCTGCTTTTTTCGCATATTTTTTCGCATTTTGTGCCATCTGGGCGTTGGGCGGGAGCGCGAAAAAGGGCGCTGTGAGCGTGGAAAAAACCTGCCGACTTGGGAGACAAACAGGCCCTTGGGCCGTTGGACAATGGGATGGGGTGGAATGAAATGTAATGATAGTTCTGAAAAATCCGCATCACCGGGAGCGCCCCAAATAGCGAGCGAGATGGCCGTTTTTGAGCGGTCGAGGAGAGATGTTTGAGCTCTCGACGCCCCTGCTCTCAGCCGAGCCGTTGCCGTTAGGCATCTTTCGGGTTGCGATACATGCCTTGTCGCAACTCGAAAGACCATGTATTGTGCTGCGTTTAGGCATGTTCCGCACCTCGAAACATGCCTAAACGCAAGGCGGATTGTTGAATATGGAGTGCTGGGTGTTGCGCTAAAAACGTAAGCCTCTGACTGTTAGGTGATTAGAAAAATGCGCTGAGAATCGCGTATTTGCGACCCATCCTGCCCTCGCTGGGAAACAAACGTTAAAAACGGGGTATGACTGTCGCCTTTTTTCATCCTTATCCAAGCCCCACCGTTGGTGGGCAAATTGTGGCGGGGTTGACGGATGTGAAAAAAACAAGGTGCCCGGCAAACCGATTAGGAACCGCTCCTACCGTTTTGCCGAGCACCTATGAGTTGGTTTTTAGGGGTTTAGAGCACCACCTTGCGGCCGTTCATGACGTAAACGCCGCGTGTGGGGCGCGTTACCTGACGGCCCGTCAGGTCGTACACACGGCCGTCGGCCTTGCCCATCTTGTTCTCGGTGGTGACGCCCTTGATGGCGGTCAGCGCGCCGTTGGCGTTGCGCACCTCACGATAAACGGTGTAGGCGGCGAGGTCCTTGTTGATGGTGATGTTGCCGAAGGTGCCGCTCTCGCCATAGTTCTTCATCTTCAGCGTGATGCGGTCGGGGTAGATGTAAACCATCAGAGCTTGCACAATCTTGGAGTTGCTGACGCTTACGTCGCCCTCGATGGAGTTGTTGTAGTATCTCATCGAACCCATGAAACTTGAGAAGAACGACGGATCGCCCGGCTCTCTCTCCTTGAGCGTCCAGATAAGGTTGTCGTCGGTAAAGCTGACGGTGTTGCCGTTGACGGTAACCTCCTGGCCCTCCAGGCGCTGGTTGTCGCCCTCACCGGCTTTGTACACCTTGTTGGTGAGCAGGTAAGTCTTGCCCGACTTCTCGGCCGCGATGGCGTAGGGCACACCCGTTTTGGGGTATTTCACCAATGTTCCCACATACGAACCATGCTCCACGGTTGGGGCTACCACCTCAAAGAACTTCAGGGCGGTGGCGTCGCCGCGAGAGAATCGTCCGCCCGAGCCGATGTGCAGATGGCGGTTGTTGTTGGGCATCTTTACGTAAACCTTGCCGTTCTCCTCATAGATGTTGCAAGTGAGCGCCTCGTCCACGGTGTTGAGGTTGCTCGAATCCTCACCGATATATTTGCCCGTGGCTGTGTTCTGGATGCACACGTCGATGGGCAATCCCGTCTCCTCCACCTCACGCTGATTCAGTTGCCAAACGATGTTGTCGCCCTCAACGCTGATCTCGTCGCCCGGATCGCTGGCTGCCACCAGTTGGGCCTTCATGCGGTTGTCGGAGCTGAGGCTCGTCTTGGTGTTCTCGGGGAGCAGGGCGTAGTATTTCTTGTCTTTCGAAGCCTTGTAGACCAGCACCACCTTGGCGCCGTCGGCGAGTTCGTTGGTAGCGGTGATGCGCGTGGCCTTGTTGTCGTCGACCTTGTAGATGAACGCCTTGGAATAGTCGGTCACCTTGGCGTTTCCGCTGAATGTGGCCGTCGATCCACAGTAAACGTAGTTGCCGCCAAGTTTCACGGAGAAATGGTTGTCGGAGTTGGCCACCTTGTTGATGGTGGCGTCCATGGCCTCATCCTGCACGGCAAGGTTGGTCGACGAGCCGTAGGTGAGGTATTTGCCCGTAGCCACCGACTTGATGCTCATCGTTACCGAGGTGGGCTCTTCAGGAGTGTCGGGAGGCAATACGGGGTCGTCCACATGCGTGTCGTCGAACGAAGAGATGACCATGCCGCCTACGTCGTAACGCGTAACACGCTGCGAGGTGCGTTTGCGGATGAAGGCCGAGTCGGTTCCGTGGTCGTGGCCGTAGATCATGACGAGGTTGGGATATTTGGCAAGCGTGGCCTTCAGCAGGCGTGTCGACTCTACATTCTTCATGCCCTTGTTGGCAGCCGAGATGCTATTGGAGTCGGAGAACGGAACATGGAGAAGGAAGAAAACCGTCTTGTTGGGGTCGGAGGCGTAGAGCTCAGCCAGTTTGTCGGCCACCCATTGCACAGAGCCCAACGAGTAGGTGTAGTCCCATGCGTTCTTGAAGAAATAGAGTCCGCAGTTGAGCATTACAAAGTCGAAACCCTTAATCTGGTAATGATAGGCCCCCAGCAACTTCTGCTTGCCCAGCGAACCGTTGTCGGCCTCCTCATAGTAGGCGTTGTGGGCTGTTAGAGGACCAATGTCCTCCTCCATGATGTCTTGGTAATAGCCGGCGTTGAAGCCCTTGGGAATCTTGTCGAAGTTGGCCACCTCGTAGTCGTGGTTGCCCGTGACGTAAATCACCGGGCGTTGGGTGCGCCCGTCGCGGAAGGCCGAGCGGCTCGTTTCGCGCATCAGTTGCTTCACGCGCTCCCAGTTTTCCTTGCTAACGGTAACGTCGCTCGTGTAGTCGCCACCCAGGCAGATGAGGTCCACGTTCTCTTCCTCATGCATGCGCTTGATGGTGTTGCCAAACGTGCCGCGCAGTTTTACGGTCGACAGTTCGCCACTGATGAGCCCCAGCTCGTTGTGTAAATCACTTAGGCAACCGATCGTCATCACCGGTTTGTCCTCGTTGTTTTCTGTGGTCTGCGCATAACTGCCGATGGCACAGGCGCATAATAACAGAAGAAGGGTAAACACTTTCTTCATTAAAAAAAAGGTGCAACACTATTAGGTTGATAGATAGTTAGATAGAACATCCAGGAGTACCAAGAATGCCCGGATAGTGTCATGCCAAAGAATTCGCTAACCATAGTGTTGCGTTATTGATAGAGAGCAAACCCCAGCATGCGGTGGCGAATTTACGAATAAATTCCGAATGATTCCTCATTTTTGTGGCGTTTTTTCAACGAAGATGCATATTTTTTCAACCTAAGGGTAGATGAGGGCGTATAGAGCCTGCCGTTCGGCCACCGAGAAGCTGTCGTTTAGGGGTGAATTCCAGCCACATTCCATCCGTCGGATTCCATTTCTTGTGCGAGATACATTCATCCGCGCGCTTTTTTTCTCTCTATTGTTCCATTTCGATTAAAAAAAGATAGGTTGCGCTTGCCCGTATTCAGGAAAAAACCGTTAATTTTGCAGGCGTATAATCACGCACCATTAATTTATACAGATCATGATACTATTCTTCAAGACTCCTAAGGAGAACATCATTGCCACTGAGATGGACCACCAGCCCAGCGAGCAAGAGAAACAAGCCCTCTGCTGGCTTTATGGCAACGCCACACTTGTGGACGCCACCACCCTTACAGGCTTCTTTGTCGGCCCACGCCGAGAGATGATAACCCCATGGAGCACCAATGCCGTTGAGATCACGCAAAACATGAGTCTCACCGGCATTTCGCGTATAGAGGAATTCTTCCCCGTAGACAGTGAGAACGCCAGTCACGACCGCATGCTGCAACGCATGTACAACGGTCTCGACCAGCAGGTGTTCACCGTCAACCATCAGCCTGAGCCCATCAAGCGAGTGGACAACATCGAGCAGTATAATGAGGAAGAAGGACTGGCCCTGAGTCCTGAAGAGATAGAGTATCTCCATAAGATAGAGAAGGAGAATGGTCGTCCGCTCACCGACTCGGAGATCTTCGGTTTCGCACAGATCAACTCGGAGCACTGCCGACACAAGATCTTCGGCGGCTCATTCATCATCGACGGTGAGGAGCGCCCCTCGTCGCTCTTCGCGCTCATCAAGAAAACCACCAAGGAACACCCGGGCAAGATCCTCTCTGCCTATAAGGATAATGTGGCGTTCGCACAGGGTCCCACCATCGAGCAGTTTGCACCGGTCGATCAGACCACAGCCGACTTCTTCGAGGTGAAGCCCATCGATAGCGTGGTGTCGCTGAAGGCCGAGACCCACAACTTCCCCACCACCGTGGAGCCGTTTAACGGAGCCGCCACGGGAACCGGTGGTGAGATTCGCGACCGTATGGGTGGCGGCGTCGGTTCATGGCCCATCGCCGGAACCGCCGTGTATATGACCTCTTACCCGCGCTTGGACGCCCAGCAGCAGGACGGCTCGGCCGAGGGACGCGCATGGGAGGCAGGCATCGCCGCCCGTAAGTGGCTCTACCAAACGCCGCGCCAAATCCTCACCAAGGCATCGAATGGCGCTTCCGACTTCGGTAACAAGTTTGGCCAGCCCCTCATCGCAGGTTCGGTGCTCACCTTCGAGTATCAGACCTCGTCGGCCGACACCGCCACACTGCCCGACGGCTCAGCCGCACAGCAGAACGTGGGCAACGCCGAGTCGGCAACAGGCAACGCCGTGTATGCTTACGACAAGGTGATCATGCTGGCTGGTGGCGTGGGCTACGGCAAGAAGCGCGACTGCCTGAAGAAGGAGCCCAAGGTGGGCGAGGATATCGTAGTGGTGGGTGGCGACAACTACCGCATCGGACTGGGCGGTGGCTCGGTGTCGTCGGTCGACACAGGCCGCTATGGCACAGCCGTGGAGCTCAACGCCGTGCAGCGTGCCAACCCCGAGATGCAGAAACGCGCCTACAACCTGGTGCGCGCCCTGGTGGAGGACGACACCAACCCCGTAACATCCATTCACGACCACGGATCGGCCGGACACCTCAACTGTCTCTCGGAGCTCGTTGAGGAGTGTGGCGGCGAGATCGACATGACCAAGTTGCCCATCGGCGACAAGACCCTCTCGGCCAAGGAAATCATTGCCAACGAGAGCCAGGAGCGCATGGGACTGCTCATCGAGGACGACCAGCTCGACAAGGTGGAGAAGATCGCCGCACGCGAGCGCGCACCGTTCTATGTGGTGGGACGCACCACAGGCGACGCCCACTTCTCGTTCAAGCAGGGCGATGGCGTGAAGCCTTTCGACCTCGATGTGGCCCAGATGTTCGGACATTCGCCCAAGACCGTGATGCGCGACGAGACCGTCGTTCACCACTATGAGGACGCAACCTACACCGTCGACAACATCGACGAGTACCTCAATAACGTGCTGCAGCTTGAGGCTGTGGCTTGTAAGGACTGGCTCACTAACAAGGTCGACCGTTCGGTGACGGGTAAGATTGCCCGCCAGCAGACACAGGGACAGGTGCAACTGCCTCTGAGCGACTGTGGTGTGGTGGCCCTCGACTTCCGCGGACACGCCGGTATAGCCACCGCCCTCGGCCATGCGCCTCAGGCTGGTATGGCCAATCCCGCTGCGGGTAGTGTGCTCAGCGTGGCTGAGAGCCTCACCAACATCGTGTGGGCACCCATCGCCACCGACCGCGAGCACCCGTCGGCCGTGCAGAACCTCAACCTCTCAGCCAACTGGATGTGGCCGTGCCGCTCACAGCAGGGTGAGGACGCACGCCTCTACGACGCCGTGCAGGCTCTCTCCGACTTCTGCTGCAGCCTTGGCCTGAACGTTCCCACGGGCAAGGATTCGCTCTCGCTCTCACAGCAATACCCCGATGGCTCGAAGGTCATCGCCCCGGGTACCGTCATCGTCAGCGCTGGCGCTGAGGTGAGCGACGTGCGCAAGACCGTGTCGCCCGTGATGGTGAACGACAAGAATTCATCATTGTATTACATCGACTTCTCGTTCGACGCACAGCGCCTCGGTGGCTCGGCCTTCGCCCAGACCCTGGGTAAGATTGGCTCGGATGTGCCGACCGTGAAGAACCCCGAATATTTCGCCGACTGCTTCAACGCCGTGCAGCACCTCATTAAGAAGGGTTGGATCATGGCTGGCCACGACGTGTCGGCCGGTGGTATCATCACCACCTTGCTGGAGATGATGTTTGCCAACCAGGAGGGCGGCATGCATGTCAACCTCCACGACGTAGCCCCCGAGTCGGTCGACGTGGTGAAGATTCTCTTCGCCGAGAACCCGGGTGTGGTCATCCAGGTAAGCGACACCCACAAGCGCGAGCTGAAGGAGTATTTGGAGGATGAGGGAATCGGCTACGCCAAGATTGCCTATCCCACACCGGGCAACAGACAACTGGTGGTGGTGAAGGACGAGTGGAAGCACGAGTTCGACATCGACGCCCTGCGCGACACATGGTATCGCACATCGGCCCTGCTCGATGAGCATCAGAGCATGAACGGCATGGCCGCCAAGCGCTATGCCAACTATAAGAACCAACCGCTGCAAATCAAGTTGCACGACACATTCAAGGGCTCGTTCGAGTCGCTCGGCATCAACCCCGACCGTTGGAAGGACGCCAAGAAGAACGGCAAGCAGGCCGGTAAGGCACCCGTGGCAGCCATCATCCGTGAGAAGGGAACCAATGGCGATCGTGAGATGGCCTACTCGCTGTGGTTGGCAGGCTTCGAGGTGAAGGACGTGATGATGACCGACCTCATCAGCGGTCGCGAGACACTCGACGAGGTCAACATGATCGTCTTCTGCGGTGGATTCTCAAACAGCGACGTGCTCGGCTCGGCCAAGGGATGGGCTGGAGCGTTCCTCTACAACCCCAAGGCCAAGGAGGCGCTCGACCGTTTCTATGCCCGCGAGGATACGCTGTCGCTCGGTATCTGCAATGGTTGCCAGCTCATGGTGGAGCTCAACCTCATCAATCCAGAGCACGAGCACCGCGCCCATCTGTTGCACAACGTGTCGCATAAGTTTGAGAGCTCATTCCTCGGACTCGCCATTCCTCAGAACAACAGCGTGATGCTGGGATCGCTCAGCGGCGACAAGCTCGGCATCTGGGTGGCTCACGGAGAGGGCCGTTTCGAACTCCCCGAGAGCGAGGACCACTACAACGTTGTGGCGAAGTACAACTACGAGGAGTATCCGGGCAACCCCAACGGCTCCGATTACAACGTGGCCGGTATCTGCTCGGCCGACGGTCGCCACCTCGCCATGATGCCCCACCCGGAGCGTGCCATCTTCCCCTGGCAGAACGCTTGGTACCCAGCCAACCGCAAGGCCGACGACGTTACGCCGTGGATGGAAGCCTTCGTCAATGCGAGGAAGTGGATTGAGAAGAAGATCAACTAAGATTTTCAATAGACCTCTTATATAAATCCCCTCTCCTCGGAGAGGGGTATTTTAATATTTCACAAGGCCATCTCACCGATATAATAAAGGTAAGATGGCCTCTGTGGGAATAAAACGACACGTGAGACGAACCCACCTCACGTAGCATCGCCCACCAAACAATGGATAATAACACAACAAACACCCCCCTCGACGAGCGTCGGCCTGCCATCGCAAAGACGGTAGGACTCAAGGAAGCGTTGCCGCTCTTCACCACCTTCTTCAAGATTGGGGCCTTCACCTTGGGCGGAGGCTACGCCATGATACCCATCATCCAGTCGGAAGTGGTGGAGAAACGCCAGTGGATCAAGCAGGAGGAGTTTATCGACCTCATTGCCATCGCGCAGAGTTGCCCAGGCGTTTTCGCTGCCAACATCGCCACCTTCATCGGCTACAAGATAGCAGGGGTGAAAGGGGCGGCCTGCACCACGCTTGGCGCCTGCCTGCCCTCGTTTCTCATCATCTTGGCCATCGCCATGATCTTTCGCCAGTTTATGGACGTGAAATGGATTGCGGCCATGTTCAATGGCATACGCCCGGCCGTCGTGGCGCTCATCGCCGTTCCCACGTTCAACCTGGCAAAGAGCGCCAAGGTCAACCTGTCGAACGGATGGATACCTGTGGTGTCGGCCTTGTTGATATGGGCACTCGGCGTCAACCCCATCTGGATTATCATTGCCGCCGGAGCCGGCGGTTATCTCTACGGTAAATATCTGAAATAAAAGCTAT
This sequence comes from Hallella sp., assembly GCF_037460745.1. NCBI lineage: Bacteria > Pseudomonadati > Bacteroidota > Bacteroidia > Bacteroidales > Prevotellaceae > Hallella > Hallella sp. The sequence continues at coordinate 24,866 of NZ_JAXVAE010000083.1, forward strand.
GATATTCTTACAGCTGTTTTGGACATTCTTCAAGATCGGCCTCTTTGGCTTTGGAGGCGGATACGGCATGCTCTCCCTCATTCAGATGGAGACCGTGCGCAACCATGCTTGGCTGAGCTCGGCCGAGTTTACCAACATCGTGGCCATCTCGCAGATGACCCCGGGCCCCATTGGCATCAATTCGGCCACTTATTGCGGCTACACGGCGGTGCACAACGCAGGCTTCGACGGCTTCCTGGCCATATTAGGGTCGCTCACGGCCACCACGGCCCTGGTGCTCCCTTCGTTCATCTTGATGATTCTCATCAGTAAGATGTTTATGAAATACATGAAGACCCGCGCCGTGCAAGACGTCTTCACGGGCCTCCGCCCGGCCGTTGTGGGCTTGTTGGCCGCCGCCACCCTGCTGCTTTGCAATGGCGAAAACTTCTCCACGCCCAACAATCCCTGGCGCTTCTCCATCAGCATAGCGCTCTTCGTCGCTACGTTTGTGGGCACCAAATGGGTGAAGATCAATCCCATCCGAATGATATGCTACGCCGCCCTGGCGGGCCTGCTGTTGCTTTATTGATACCCTATAGGCATCCTTCCCTGAAAAAGGCAACAATCGGTTCAATACACACACAATCTTTTTAATCCTACAATCTACTATGCAAGTATCCAATACCGTAAAGGGATTTGCCAACCGTTGGGTGTCGGCCACTTCGTTCGGACTGATCCCGCTCTTCTCCATCCCTGTGATGGCCACCGGCATGCATCTGTCGTCCATGATGGTCTACCGCTTCGCCTTCGGCTGTTTGGGCATTCTGGCCGTGCTGCTCTGGAAGCGCGTCGACATGAAGCTGTCGCTCATCGAGTTTGGCGAGATCTGCCTGTTGGCGTTGTTCTACGACACCGAGGCGCTGCTCATGATCCTGGGTTACAACTATATTCCCAGTGGCGTGGCCACAACCCTTGTGTTCTCCTATCCCATTTGGACGGAGTTGCTCATGCTTATATTCTTCCATGAGCGATTCTCGTTGGGTACCCTGGGAGCCATGACGCTCGCCATTATGGGTGTGGCGTGCATGTCGAACATGGGTGGCGACGGAAGCATCCATCCCCTGGGCGTCGTCATTGAGATGGCGGCCGGCTTCTCCTACGCCCTCTACATGGTGTCGATGCCCCACATGCGGGTGCGTCACATGGGTAGTTTGAAACTGACGTTCTACGTGTTCCTCATCGGCGCGCTGTTCTTCGTCATTCTCTCTTTCTTCTTCTTCGACGGCGTACGCGCTGTGGATAGCACCGACGTGTTTGTCAACCTCGCCCTCCTGGGCATCGTGTCGACGGCGCTGAGCAATGTGATGCTCATTCCCGCCATTAAGCAGATTGGCGCCACCCTGACCGCCATCCTGGGAGCGTTTGAGCCCCTGACGGCCATGATTATCTCCATCTTGGTGTTTGGCGACACCCTGACGCCCGGCATTTGCATCGGCTTTGTGTTTATCATCAGCGCCGTGCTCCTCCTCATTTTCCTAAAGATGAAACGCCATGAGGCATAATCGTCTGTTGGGGGTGCTCATTTGCGTCCTTCTACCACTTTTTGCATTTGCGCAACAACGGAAGCCTCGCCCCATCACCTTCGACACCGACACTCCGTTTGTCCACGATCCGGTGATGGCTTATGAGAAGGGTGTTTACTATGCGTTCTACACTGGTTGGAACATCGGGTGCATGACCTCGACCGACCGACGCACGTGGAGCGTGAAGCGCGACGGCCTGCTCAAGAACATTCCCGCATGGACACACGATAGTGTTCCGGGATTTGAGCGCCATGTGTGGGCGCCCGACGTCATTCGGTGGCGCAATCGTTGGTGGATGGCCTATAGCTGTTCCACCTTCGGAAAGAACACGTCGGCCATTGGATTGCTCTCGGCCTCGACATTGGCCTCGGCCGATTGGCAAGACGAGGGATGCCTTGTGGCCAGTAAGGGGCGGCGCGACAACTGGAACGCCATCGACCCGGCATTCGTCGTAGACCGCAACGACAGTCTGTGGATGGCGTGGGGATCGTTCTGGGACGGCATTCAGATGGTCCCGTTAGGCATGTGCGACGGAAGACTGCAACTGGCCGGATACCCGCGTACCATTGCCCGCCGCTATTATCGAAACGCACCCGAGGAACTGGAGAATCCTACGTCGAGGCACGCTGGGGTGAACGCCATCGAGGCGCCTTTCATCCTCCATCATGATGGCTATTACTATCTTTTCGTTAGTTGGGACTATTGTTGCCGGGGAGAAAAGAGCACCTACCGCGTTGTGGTGGGACGGAGCAAGGAGGTCTACGGACCTTATGTCGACCGTGAAGGACGCCCGATGTATGCGGGGGGAGGCACGCCCGTCATTGCCGGCGATGGCACGAATTTCGAGGCGGCTGGCCATTGTGCAGCCTATCATTTTCCCGACGGCGACACCTTTGTCTGCCACGGTTACAGCATACCACTGCATGGACAGAGCATCCTTGTGCAACGCCGCATGGTGTGGGAGGACGGATGGCCCAAGCTCAGGTAGCCGAAACACCATCTGATCATCGGCCTAAGAATGGCAAAAACAAACCTAATGCACTTGCGATGAAGCATTTTTTATACTAACAATCTACAAAAACAATGAACAGAAAACAATTGCTGACAGTGGCGATGGCGTTGGCAACAATGGGCGTCAACGCGCAAACCAACAACGCACCGACCATGGGGTGGAGCTCGTGGAACACCTATCGTGTGAACATCAGCGACAGTCTCATCCGTCATCAGGCCGACTGCATGGTGAAGACGGGGCTGAAGGACGCTGGCTACAAGTATATCAACATCGACGATGGCTTCCAAGGAGGTCGTGGAGCCGATGGCAAATTGAAAATCAACCCACACCGATTCCCCTTTGGGCTCAAGCCCGTGGCCAACTATATCCACTCCTTGGGGCTGAAGGCGGGCATCTACTCAGACGCCGGTCGCAACACTTGCGGCAACTATTACGATAAGGATACGCTCGCCGTGAGGGTCGGCATGTACGAGCACGACGACGTCGACGCACGCTTCTATTTCAAGGATATGGGATTCGATTTCATCAAAATAGACTACTGTGGAGGCGACGCCAAGCAAAACACCGACCGTCTTCAGCTCGACGAGGAAACCCGATACACCGCCATCAGAAAGGCCATTGACGCAACTGGGCGCACCGATGTGCGCATGAACGTGTGCCGATGGAACTACCCTGGCACGTGGGTGAGTGGTGTGGCCGACTCATGGCGTACCACGGTCGATATCTACGACGGGTGGAAATCGGTGGCGGGCATCCTGCGCGAGAACCTTTATCTCTCGGCCTACAGCAGCGACGGCCATTACAACGACATGGATATGCTGGAGGTGGGACGCTCAATGACCCAAGAGGAGGATAAGACCCATTTCGGCATGTGGTGTGTCATGGAGAGTCCGTTGCTCATCGGTTGCGACCTGGGATCCATCAAGCCGCAGACGCTCGCCTTGCTGAAGAACCCTGAACTGCTGGCGCTCTCGCAAGACGCGCCCCACCAGCAAGCCTATCCCGTGGCCCTGTCGAATGGCGTTTACATCCTGGTGAAGGACGTCAACACATTGCACGGCTTGCAGCGTGCCGTGGCTTTCTACAATCCTTCTGCCCAAGCGGCAGAGACAACCTTGTCGTTCCGCGATGTCGATTTGGCGGGAACCATTGCCGTGCGCGATGTGTTTGAGCGCAAGGATGAGGCTGCACGCACCGATGGCCAGATGCAGGTGAGCGTGCCTGGACATGGCTGCCGCATCTATCTTCTTACCGCCACGAAGCGCTTGGAGCGCCAACGCTATGAGGCGGAGACGGCTTACATCTCCGACTATCAGGAGCTTTGGAACAACCAAGCGAAGAAAACTGGTATCTATGAGTACGACGATCGTTGCTCGGCTGGCATGAAGGCCACATGGCTGGGCTGCTCGGCCCAAAACGATTTGCAGTGGAAACATGTCTACGTGAATAAGGCTGGAAAGCGCACGCTCTCTTTCAAGTGTCTCTCGCCCGACAAGCGCCAGTTTACGCTTAGTGTCAACGGAACCGATGTGAAGACGCTTACCGTCGACGGAAACGCCACTGTCAGCCTAAAGGTGAAGCTCCAAAAGGGCGACAACATCGTGCGTCTGTACAACGAACAGACCTGGATGCCCGACGTCGACTGCATGACCGTGAAGTAGCGTTTTTACCCGCAAAAGATGGGAAATGTTATAAAAATACGGTGAAAGCGGTTAAAAATAGCTAAACATTTGAAACATTTGGTGGACAACAACCGTCTAACTTGTAACTTTGCATCATGCAAGGCGTTAACTAACAAGCTGCAAGAGAGTCTGTAAGAAGGCACTCACCAACAACTCGTTATAGTAAACATCCTAAAAAAAAACGATATGAAAAAGAACATGATTGTACTGGCTGCGCTCGTCGCAACGATGCTCGTTACGAGTTGCGCCAGCAAGAAAGACCTTGAAAATTGTCAGAATCAGAACAAGGAACTGACCACCAACTATCAGGATACCAAGGAGCGTCTGGCCGCCTCACAGGCCCGCGTGAGCTCTCTTGAGGATCAGTTGGCTCAGCAGAAGAAGGACTATGCCGCTCTGCAGAAGAGTCTCGACAAGAGTCTCTCCAACACAAGCGACAACAACGTAAACATCTCTAAGCTCGTCGATCAGATCAATGAGTCGAACCTATACATCCGTCACCTCGTGGAGGTGAAGAGTAAGAGCGACTCGCTCAACATGGTGCTGACCAACAATCTCACTCGTTCGCTCTCGAAAGAGGAGATGAAGGAGGTCGACGTGCAGGTGCTCAAGGGTGTGGTTTACATCTCGTTGGCCGACAATATGCTCTATAAGAGTGGTAGCTATGAGATTAACGACCGCGCTCAGGAGACGCTCTCGAAGATCGCAAAGATCATCATGGACTACAAGGACTACGACGTGCTGATTGAGGGTAACACCGATAATGTGCCTATCAACACCGAGGCCGCTACGATGAAGAACATCCGCAACAACTGGGATCTCTCAGCTCTTCGCGCTTCATCAGTGGTGCAGTATCTCATCAACCACTTCGGTGTGGAGCCCAAGCGCCTGACCGCTGGTGGCCGTGGTGAGTTCAATCCCGTTGCCTCGAACGATACAGAGGTGGGCAAGCAGCGCAACCGCCGCACACAGATCATCATCACGCCGAAGCTCGACCAGTTCATGGATCTGATCGATAAGGCTCCTGAGGAGTAATCATTACTCATAAAAAATACGACGGGCATGAAGGCCAGCAATTGGCTTTCATGCCCGTTGTGCGTTTGTGGTTAACCCGATGGGCGCACATCCATTGCGCCAACTGGCTCGGGGCCTACTATAACTTTACCGCCAATGATACGCAGTTGCCGTCGAATCCCACTTGGTAGCGACTCTTCTTGCCCGTAATCTTGTCGCCGAGCCAATAGCCAAGCCATGTGCCACCCACACCGATGGCAGCGCCCGCCACCACGTCGTGCCACTCGTGGCGGTTGCGCACGAGGCGGTCGACGGCCACTCCCGTGGCTACGGCATAGCCTCCCACGCTGATCCAAGGCGACACGTGGCGAAACTCCTTGTCGAGAATGGCGGCTCCCGCAAACGCTACGGTGGCGTGCCCCGATGGGAATGCGCGGTTGTCGGTGCCATCAGGACGTCGCTCGTGGATAGCGTGTTTCAACGCCCACGTGGTGCCGCACGACAGCACATAGCTCGTTGCCGTGTTTATAGCCAACCGTTTCCAGGAGCTCGCACTCTCCACACCGCAGGCCTTCAGGGCGTAAGCCGAGGCGACGGGCACAAAGCGCAACCAGTCGTCGGGGCCGTCGCCATGATAGGGTTTCTGGGCCATGGCGGCCGGAGTGGTTAGCAACAGGAGTAGGAAAATTAGAAAATGACGCATAAAGTCAATAAAAAAGGAGGGAAGCGCTCTACAGCTTCCCTTGTTCACGATATGAATAATAACTGCCGTCGGTTACGATCACGTGGTCGAGAAAGTAAATGCGCATGATGTCGCACGCCTTTCGGATGCGCTCGGTGAGCTGGTCGTCTTGACGCGACGGATGGGTGTTGCCGCTGGGATGGTTGTGGCAGGCGGCCAACACGGTGGCGTTGTTGAGGATGGCTTCGCGCATAATGACGCGAATGTCGACGGCCGTCTCCGTGATGCCCCCGTGGCTGATGCGCACCTCGCGGATGAGTTTGAAGTGCTGGTTCATCAGTAAGATGTGGAACTCCTCAACGTCGAGGTCCTGCATCTTGGGATGCATGAGGTTGTAGATGGCCGTTGCCGATCCCAGGTCGGTGCGCTCCTCGGCCTTCTCGCGGGCTCGCCGCTTGCCCAGTTCGCAGGCGGCGAGTATGGTGATGGCTTTGGCCGGCCCGATGCCCTTGAAGGCTTCCAGGTCGCGGATGGTCATCTTTCCCAGCGTGTTGAGATTGTTGTGGCAGGAGGCCAGCACGTTCTTCATCAGGTCGACGGCACTCACCTGTGGCGTGCCCGACCCGATGAGGATGGCCAGCAACTCTGCGTTGGAGAGCGCCTCGGCGCCCAAGCGCTCCAACCGTTCGCGCGGACGGTCTTCCTCGGCCCAGTCGGTGATGGTTAGTTTGGTCGTGTCTTCGTATGGCATAAGATCCAGTCGCTTACGCTTATTTGTAGAAATTGCGCTTGTAAGCCTCAAACTCGTCCTTACCCAGGACGCAGCGGCGCCACCAAGCCTTGATGAATCCGCAGCCGTATCCCATGAGTTGGGTGAAGGCGGCGCGAACAGAGAGGGCGGCTACCCATAGGTTGCCCGTCTGGCAGTTGGCGTCGAGGAAGATGACGGCAGCGTAGAAAGCAAGCATGGCCAACGATAATGCGCTGATAGCCAACGGCAGGGCTTGCTCCATGCCATAGCCCATCTGGAACATCACAAATGCCCCAACGAGGCCTCCGAGGAACATCAACGTAAGCAGGATGACGCCTACGGTGAACACGGCGGGCAACAGATGGACCAGTTTCAGCGAGTCGGGGTATTTCTTATAGAGGTTGATGCGTGCGATGCCGCTGTTGAACACTTGACGCCAGAACTTACGGAAGTCGGTGCGGCGCTTGTGGTAAACCCATGCGTCGGGGAACAGGCGTGTCTTGAATCCCGACTTGATGATGCGAATGGAGAAGTCGATGTCTTCACCGAAACGCATCTTCGAGAAGCCGTTGAGCTTGTTGTAGACCTCTCGACGGATGCCCATGTTGAACGAGCGGGGATAGAACTTGTCGAGCTTTTTCTTTCCGCCGCGAATGCCGCCTGTGGTGAAGAACGACGTCATGGAATAGGAAATGGCCTTCTGCACGGGAGTGAACGTGTCGGCCGCGCGGTCGGGGCCGCCAAAGGCGTCGCAGGGCTCGCGTCGCAACTCATCGTCGACGGCCTGCAAGTAACCCTCGGGAAGCACCACGTCGGAGTCGAGAATAAGCACATAGTCGCCTGTGGCGCGCTCCACACCATAGTTGCGACTCTGTCCGGGACCGCTGTTCTCCTTCATGAAATAGCGCAGCGGCAACTGGCTGGCGTAGTGGTAACACACATCGCGGCAGGGCGTTTGCGATCCGTCTTCCACAATGATGACCTCAAAGTCCTTCAGCTTTTGGTGTAAAAGACTGCCGAGCAGTTCGTCGACTTCGTCGGGACGGTTGAAAACGGGGATGATCAGACTGTATTTCATAGGTGGGGGATTGAATGTGAAAAGGTCAATGTCGAGATAACCACAAACAGCTATTTGAAATAAAAAAAGGCAAGAAGGTTATGGCCACGGCTAAGCCCCGGCACATGCAACCTTCTTACCTTTCGCTGTTATCTCAGTGAGTGTGATTACTTCTTCTCAGTAACACGGCCGACATAGCTGCCGTCCTCAGTGTTGATTGTGATAACGTCGCCCTCGTCGATGAACAGGGGCACGCGCACCTCAGCACCTGTCTCCAGTGTGGCAGGCTTGGTGGCGTTGGTAGCGGTGTTGCCCTTTACGCCCGGCTCAGAGTGGGTCACCATGAGGTTGGTCTTAAGAGGCATCTCGGCTGAGAGGATAGAGCCGTCGTCGGCAGAGATCTGCACGTCAACGATATCGCCTTCCTTCATATACTCGCCACCGGTGATGAGGTCGCGGCTGATGGGGAATTGCTCGAAAGTCTCCTGGTTCATGAAGATGCAACCTGTGGGATCCTCGTAAAGATACTGGTATGAACGGTGCTCCACGCGCACGTCGTCGAGCTTGAAACCAACCTGGAATGTACGGTCGAGCACGCGGCCATCAGCCACGTTCTTCAGCTTGGTGTTCATAACGGTGTTACCCTTACCCGGCTTGCGGTGCTCAAACCAGATGCACTTCCAGATACCGCCATCCATGCGGATGCAGGTTCCCTTTTTAATTTCCTGTGAGTTAATCATGTTCGTCTATCTATGATATTGTTATTGTTATCGAATTGACGGGTGCAAAGTTACTACATTTTTATAGAAATCGCATAGAAAGACGGCGAAAAAACGCTTATTTCTTTGTCATTTAAAAAATAATGAGTAATTTTGCAGCCCAAAAGGAATGCTTTGCCCGTTCCTTGTCATCTCATGTATCATAAACAATTAAAATAACAACAAAATGAAAAGAACATTCCAGCCCCACAATCGTCGTCGTGTGAACAAGCATGGCTTCCGTGAGAGAATGGCCACCAAGAATGGTCGTCGTGTGCTGGCTTCTCGCCGCGCTCATGGCCGCAAGAAGCTGACCGTTTCCGACGAGAACCACGGCAAGTAATCGCTGGATCACATCCCGCGAGACGATAAAAGAGGGTGTGTCATAATTGACTATGGTCATTTATGGTGCACCCTCCTTTT
>NZ_JAXVAE010000084.1:0-3384 GCF_037460745.1 Hallella sp.
GCGATGGTGTAGATTGGACTATAGATTGTTGCCATTTTTTGCATATCATCCATTCCACTTATAAGGATTGGCGGCATAGGTCGGTGGGATGAAAAGGAAATGTTACTCATCGGAAAAGGCGCACCCCCGATATCGTTGCGTTATCGGGATGGTGCGCCTTGGTTAGTTGCCACCGCAGGCCTTGGGCCTGGCGGTGGGTGTAGGGATCTTATCTCACCACGACCTTGCGGGTAGTAGTCAGGCCGGTGCTGGCGTCGTAGGTGCTGCGCACATACACACCGGGAGCGGTGGGCTTACCATTGAGCATCCTGCCATGAACGTCGAACCAACGGGTGTTGTCGTCGGCGTCGACGGCTATGCCGTCCACATAGGTGATCTTTCCGAAGGTCAGCTCAAGCGGCTGCTTGTAAGATCCACAGATGGCGTCCTCGATGAAGTCGACCGTTGCCTCTGCAAGCCATACATCGCCGTTCTTGACCATGAGGAACCTCAGGTTACACTTGCCCTCGCCCGGAACGGTGAAGTAAGCGTAGCCGTCGGCATCGGTAACCTCCGCCGTGCGACACTCGTCGCCTGCGAACACTCCGACCTCGGCTCCTTGCTGCACCTCATCGTTGAACGTAACACGAGCCGTGATGGTCATGTTGCTCGGATACTTGTGGTGGTCGATGGGCGAGAAGTTGAGCAGCGGGCGCGCCGCAGCCCTCTGTGGGGCGTAAGGCGCCAGGGAAGTGGGATAGGTGAACGTCCTTGTACCCGCACTTGCGCTCTGCAACATGTAACCCTGTCCGGGAACGAGCGCCTTAAGCGAACCAGTCCACTCGTAGCCGTCGAAGATGGCGAACCCATACTGGCCCTTGATCATGTCGCCGTCTTGCGGATCCATGCCGGCCAGGGCGTCGGCCACCGATGCCGTCTGCGTGTTGTTGTAGGCTATCCAGTTCCAACCCGGCACAAGGGTGATTGTGCGGTCGGCCTGCGTTCCACTACCGCCAATGAGCTTGAGCAGGCGGGCATTGGTCATTCGCACCTTATACATCGATCGGTTATCTACATCGAAGTTCTTGCCATACCACGTACCATTGTCGCAATTGACAAACACGTTCTGCGTCTTGACCGTCTGTACGCCGTCGGCCACATCGGCAAACACGCTCCTGACATCCATGTCGTCGGCCTTGGCGTAGAACGACATCCAGTTCCACCCTGCGCCAAGCATGGTGGCCTGTTCAATCTTGTCGGCCGCCTCAATGCGCAGCGGATCGGCATACTTGCCCACGAGCACATTGGCGCTGAAGGCCATAGGTTGCGATGTGGTGGTAACAGGGTACATGATGCCCGTGCTGGCGTCGTAAACCTTGAAAGTGAGCGGCGTGCCAGCGTCGTCGGCATTGCCATACACATCGAGCAACACGAAACTGTTGTCGTAGCGGGCATTGTAGGCGGGATGGGCCATGCCGCGACACTCGTCGCCCACAAACACACCCACAACATCGTCGGCGTCGTAGCTCGGCTTGCCAAGGATAGAGAGCGTAGCGATGACGCTCATGGTGCTCTCATAGTTGGCGTTGTCGACCGTCCAGTTGGGCTTGTCGCCCTCGACGGTGATGGCGAGCGTGAGCGGTGTGGCTATGCCATCGTTTCCGGTGAGATACACCGTCTCCTCATACTTGCCCACAGGCGTGGCCTCCGTAACCTCGAAAGCGATCGTCTGAGAGGTAAGCGGATCGATGGTGCCATACTCCGCGCTTGCCTTGAGCCACGACGGCAGTCCGCTGAGGGTCCACATCTGCTGCTTTCCACTCTTGTTGGCGAACGTAGCCTCGAAGGTGTGGCTCTCGCCTACCCGCTTCGTCGTCTTCATGGTGTTCTCGCTCCACGCCAACTCATTGTTGTTGACATAAGCGCTCCAGCATACCGGCAGCGAGAGGTTGCCGTTGGCGTCGCGCAGGTCGCGCACGGTGAAGTGGATCGTGCAGGCGGCCATGGCGGCGGGCGTCTCGTTGAGGGTGATGACAATCTTGTTGTCGCTTGCCGTGAACGAATAGTCGACGTTGGTCTCTGCCGGTTTCTCCCTCAGGGCGGGAGCGTCGTCGGTGAAGGCGAGGGCATCGGCATAGACAGCCTTGTGGTCGGGTCGCAGCAGGTCGTCGTCGCTGCCCACGGTCACCACCTGATTATAGGCGTCGAGCGTCTTCGTCTCAAAGGGGTAGTAGGCCACGAGACCTTGCTCCTTGCCCGTGAGACGCATCTTGCGGCGTGCCTTGAGGATGTCGGCCGTGAGGGTGGCGTTCCACAAGCGGATCTCATCAATGCCAGCCACAAGCTGACGGTCGTACTGGTAGCTTCCGTCGGCGGTGCGTGTGCGGCGTGCGCCCACAATCATGCGGTCACTGGCTGTTGTTCCAATGCCCACCACGCTGGTGGCCAGGGTGCGCTCGCCATCCACATACACGGCCACATTGCCGTTGCGAAGGATGTTGAGAGCCACGTGGTGCCAAGCCTTATCGTGGAGCGATGTGGCGCCGGCAGCGAAGGTGTTGTCTCCAGATGTGAGTTGCAGCACACCGTCGGTGTTCATCCACAGCTCCACCTCGCCCGCCTGCAGCAGCTGGGTCTCGCCTTTCTGCTTGTCGGCGCGCATCCACAGTTCGATGGCGCAGTTGTCGGCGGCGAGCGGCGATACGTCGGCGGTAGGAATGTCGAGATGCGACGTGCCGTCGAGCGCAATGGCCTTGTTCTCGTTGTTGAGATACCAGTTCTCGCCCGTCAGGCGGAGATGTCGGTTGCGTGCATAGTCGGTAACGACGGTGCCTTCGCCCTCGTCCATCTTCCAGTAGCCAATCAAGTGGCGTGTGGCCGGATTCTTGGTCTTGTTCTTCTCCATCAGCGCAGCCGTCATGTCATGAGCCTCATCCCATAGCGTGAGCTCGTGGATGGCTCCCGTCAAGCGTTGTCCGATGGCGAGCGGTCCGTTGCCTTCGTAGGTCGCCACCGCTTGGTCGGTAAAGAGGTCGGTGGTGGTGGCGTCTTCGGCCACGGCAGCCTTCAGCGTGCAGCCCTTGGCGGTAACGGCATAGTTCATCGTGAGGTATGCCCACTTGTCGGTTGGCATCTCAGCCTTCGACGTATAGACGTTGCTGCCGATCTTCACCTGTAGGTGGCGGTTGTCGTCCACGCCTACTACGAACTTCTGCTGTCCCTTTCCGTGTGTCAGCAATGTGCCTGCGCCCTTGAGGTTCACCCAAGCGTCGATGGCAAAGCTCTTGCCTGCCAGATTGATGTCGGCCTCGGTAGCGGCGGTGTTGTCGGTGCCGGTCATGCCGAGAGCAGTGGCGTGCGACACCTCAGCGCCGTTGAGCACACCGGTGACGATGAAGTTGGCGG
>NZ_JAXVAE010000085.1:0-40469 GCF_037460745.1 Hallella sp.
AATGATTAAATATCAAATATATAACTATAGTTAAGCGATTAATATCGCATCAGTACTATTTTGCCATTGTGAATGATGAGGCCCTTGTAGTCAGCTCCCACGCGTTGCCCTTGGATGTTGTAGCGCTTGTCGTCTGACGCCTTGTCGGCATGAATGTCGTGAATGCCGGCGGGCAGGGTGTAGGGTATCAGTTCGACGGGAAAGTTGGTGGGGACGTAGTAAGTGGTGTGGTCAACCGTTCCGTCGTCGTTGATGGTGAAGTAACAGGGACGCTTGTTGCGGAGGTGATACCATTGGGTTCCTGTGGCCTTGCGGAAGTAATAAGGGGTGCGTGTGCTGGCTGTCATGCGCATGGTGAGGGCCAGGTAACGCTGGTCGGCCAAGTTCTGCAAGTCGTAGCAGGGACCGTCGACGTTCTCATTGGTAACCTTCCAAGCCTGCTGTTGCAACGCATCACCTTCCTTTTTGGCTGTAAACGTGGCGTTGGCGTAGGGCAGGCCCTCCACGGTGTTGTTGGTGAGGTAGGTGTCGTGAAACCGGTCGCGGATGAGATAGTAGCCCTCGGGAATGGCGCTGTCGAGCGTATCGCTGAGGTAAGCGACGTAGCAAACGGTGTAGCTCTTGCCGAAAAGGGTGTAGACGAGCGTGTCGACGATGGTGGCTTGGATATCATTGTAGGTCACGCTGCGGTCGGTAGAACCGCTGCTCCATTGGAAACGGATGTCCTTGAACGTGCTGGGAACGTAAGGGGCAAAGGCCACCTTATCGCCCGGTTGGCACAGGCATTGCACCGTGTCGACCTTTACCTTGCCGTTGACGGCCATCTGGGGACGGAAGTATTTCAAGTGGACGCGTATTGTGTCGTATGAGATGGCACCTCCTTGGTTCTTGAATGCCACGGTGAACAGGGTGTCCTTGCGGAGGTTTTTCACTGTGATGTTGCTGCTGGTGGCGCCTGTGCTCCATGCGAAAGATCCGAAACCGTCCTTGGAGGCAGCCTTCAACGTGATGGCGTCGTCGTAGAATATGGTGATCGAATCGGTAGCCGTCACGCCATTGTAGGTAGCCGACACCTCGACGGGAGTTGGTTCGCAATCGCCTTGAACGGCAATGGAGAAGCAGAGATAGCTCTTCACGCCATGCTTGTTGGTGTAGCAAACGCGATAGACATAGCTCTCGTTGGCGGTGACGGTGAGGTTGCGTGTGGTCTCGCCGGTGTTCCATTGCCACTGGCCGGTGTCCTCGCTGCCGTCGCGAAGCTGCGGCAACAACTTGATGACCGTTCCCTTGGCCACACCTGTGTTGTTGTTGGTCTTGAAGGTGTTGGCCAGTCCACCCAACTCGTTATGGCAGAGCGTGTCGTTGCCCACCACCATCTTGGGAGCGAGCAGCGTGGGCACTTCCTCTGTCGTGGCCTTGTGGTCGCGGTAGTTCATCAGCACCGAGTAGCCCAGGTGGTCGTAGCCTCCACTTGTGGATCCTTGTCCACCGCCATCGGGTCCGTTCTTGATGAGGTTGGCGTAGGCCATCTCTGAATAAGGCATGTCTTTGCCAAGCACGCCTTGGTAATGGCCAATCACCGTTCCCCAATAGGGGCGAATTTGGTTGCCAAGGGCCGGACCGGTCATTGTCCAGCATCGGTTGTCGGTGTAATACATGCCATTGGTGCCATACTTATAGTTGGTCCAGGGCAGACCTTCGATGTTTTGCGTCTGTGCGGCAACAAACTCTATGCCGGCGGCCAAGCGGTTGTCCATGAACGAGAACAGGTCGTCGCCTTGGTTCCAAGCCATGTGGGCGATGTCGATGGCCAAGCCGGCGGCCATCGTGGCGTGGCCGATGTCGCGGCCACTCTCCTGCATCTGTCCGATCGTTCCGTACGAAGAGGCTTTCAGGTTGGCGGGAGTGTTGGTAACGGTCACCACGAGATTGCCCATGAACTCGGTCAGACCATCATTCAAAATGGGATTGGCCGTGCGGGGATCGGTGAACGTTCCCACCTGGTCGTACTTTATATAGCTCAGGCCTTGGTTATAGATGAACACGTCGTCGCACAGCACACCGATAGACATGACACACAGGGCGTTGCACAATCCCCAGTTGCTCCAATAGTGCCCAGGGGCTTGCCACCATCTCCCAACGTTCTCCCAGGTGCCATTGCGGCCACGAAGGAAGCCCATGGCAGAGGGGTACCACACCTGCAACATCCATTGGCGGAACTGCTCGAAGCGCTCGGGCGCCCAACCTTCATAGTCGCGCAACAGCTCGGCGGCTTGCGCAAACTGGTAGCCGTAGAGGCCTGCAGCGAGGGCGTAGTTGGAGTCGCCACCGATGCCCTTGGTGGTGTTGGCCCATTGCATGAGCACATTGATGGCATGGCTGGCATTGGCCTTGTTGCCCGTTATTTTCCAAACGAGGGCGTTTTGGTAGGCTATTGTGGCACCGCGGGCTGCGTTGATGTAGTTCTCTCCCTTACCGCCACCGCGCACAATGGTTTGCACGGGCGATGTGCCAGCGGTAGATTGTGCGTAGGCGGCTTGGGTCAGCACTTTGACGGCGGCCGTGATGGTGGGGTCGCCCTTGGCCAACAAGTCTTTGATGCGGTCGAAATCTTCCTGCGTGTGCAGGCCTCCGGGATGTACGAATCCGCGGTTGGTGTTGTAAGATTGGGCCGTTACTCCTATTGTAAGGAGCAAAGTGGTGAGAAGTGCGTAGATCTTCTTCATGGTTGTTTATGTATTTCTGTAGTTTTGTTTCTGATGTTCTCCCTCATCGTTGAGGGTGTTTAGATGCGTTATTTGAGGTGTTTCGCTGCGTCGCTGAGGGTGTTTCGCTGCGTCGCTGAGGGTGTTTCGCTGCGTCGTTGAGGGTGTTTGGATGCGTTGTTGTGGGTTATGAGGACTTGCGTTGATGTGTCTTGAAATCGAGAATCGTGAGTTTCGCGCTTGCCCATCTGTGGGTTAGAAACCGGCGGCCTTGAGCGTTCGTCTTACGAGAAGGCGCGTTCGGTAAAGCCGACCCTCCACCCCGCGCAGCGAGAAGGAGGTGATTTGCATGATTTCTTGTGTCGATTTGTTGTCGAACCTACTGAGTTTGTAGACCCATGCATCCTTGTCGGACATGCGGTTGACGACGCGCTGCTCGACCTGTTCCATTTGTTGGCATTCCAACTCGTGCTGTTCCACGATGGTCTGGGGCCTCATTTGGGTCATCATACGCCTGCAATAGGCTTGGTGGCGCAACCAATCGGTGCGTTTCTGATAGGCAATGGTGATGGCGAGACCTTTTAGACCTTCGGGAAGGATGATGTCGATCGTCAGGATTTTGACGAACACCTCTTGCACGAGATCCCTGGCGTCTTCTTCGGGTATGTTGGCTTTCTGGAAAATGGCCAGCAGCATGGGAGATGTCTCCTCATACAAACGACTGATCGTATCGAGATGTTGGGTGGCTCTTGTTTCCATATAGGGCAGCTTTAGAATGATTTTCTGCCGCAAAGATAAGGTAGAAATCCTAAGGCCGCAACGATTTGCCCCACCAAGAATATCTATCCCACCAAGGCGATGCACTTATCGTCTAACAGTTTGATATTTAACTGATTGCGGAGAAATAGCCTTTGCACTTTTCCGTGGGAAAGTGCAAAGGCGCTTACTCTTTCAGGCTTTTCATGTAGTCTTTCGGCGTCATTCCTGTGGCTTTCTTGAAGGCCACGAGGAATGGGTTGCGGCTCTTGAATCCACAACGCTCGGCAAGGGCGGTGATGGTAAGGGTGCGACTGTCTGGTTGTTGGGCCAACTTCATGAAGGCTTTGATGCGATATTCGGCAATGAAGTCGTAGTAACTGCGGTTCAATACCTGCGAGAACACCTGCGATAGCGTGTGGGTGGAGCACCCGATCGCTTGGGCCAGGTCGGCCATTTGCAGGTCGGGGTTGAGGTAAGGCTTCTCCTTTTCCATGTAGCTAAGCAATGCCTGCTGCCATTTCCGGCCTTCCTTCTTGTCGAGTCGGCTCTTTTGGTACTTCACGGGTTGCGGCGCGAAACGCTTCCAGAAGTAAGGCTTTTTATGGTAACGGCACCACGCCACATGGCCGATGAGCGCCAACAGCAACAACACTATAATAAGGAGGAGGATGGCGCCCGATGTCATGGGCACGTCGACCACGATGCATCCATTCACTTCAGGCATGCCCACCGCCTCTATGCGGAGCGTGTATCGTCCAGGCCACAAGTTGCGATAGGCAATGATGCGTGTGCGGTCGGCCATGTTCCAGTGGTCCTCGTGGCCTTCCAACTGATAGCGGAAGGTCAGGTCGCGCGTGTTTCCGAAGGCGAGAGGTGTGAACCTCACGGTGAATTCATTGTTGTGTCGGCTCAAGGTGAGCAGGCTGTCGAGCAGCACGCCACTGATCTCTTCGGGTGTGAACCAATGGTCGGTTTGTATCTCCGACAATGTGATGGGGATATGGCGGAACTTTGTTTGGCGGATGTCGCTTAGCTTGGCGTACACCAATCCGCCATTGGTGGCGGCCCAATAGGTGCCGGATGACTCGTCGATCTGTATGGCGTGCGACTGGAATTGCGAGTTGGCAAATCCGTCGATGTGGCCAAACCGACGCGCCGTACCTTGTTTGTCGACGAAATAAATGGCATCGGAACAGGTAATGATATAGCACTTGTCGCCAAACGGTAGGATGTCGAGGAGCGTGCTGTAGCTGTCCAGATCATTGAAGCTGAGTCCCCTTAGGATGCCTTCGGCGGGGTCGATCGTGCCTGGAAAGCCGTTTTGTGGGATAAAGATCATGCGCCCATTGGCCAACCGCTTGATGCTTCTCAGCATGCCCATCTTAACCAACCTCGGCATCATGCCTGACGTGGTGATCATGTGATAGTAGGAATTCCACATACATTGTCCACTTGCTGTGGAGATCCAACCTTGTCCATCGTTCGCCAATCCGATGCAGAACACTTCGTTGTCGGGCAGTTGCGAGTTGCGCGTGGTGTAGAGATGTAGCGCTCCCGAGCCGTTGCTGTAGTGGCCCAATCCGGCCGATGAGCAGATCCACACTCCTCCCTTGTCGTCGCTCACCATATCGTAGATGTTGGCTCGGGCCAGTTGGGCCAGTTGGGGCGAAGGCATAGGTGCGAGCGTGGTGGCGCTTATGCGGTGCACCCCACCCCCAATGGTTCCCACCAGATAGGCATCGCCCACCTTTCGTATGCTTGAAACGATGTCGGCGCCCAGCGTCTCACGCCCCACGTAAGCAGCCGTTTTCCGCTTTTGGTCGACCACATAGAGTCCATTGCGTGTGCCCATCAATATGCGGTCGCCATCCAACAGGAAACTGCGTACGGCATGATCGGCACTGTCGAACACCCCAGGCAGGCGGAACGTATGGAAGATGCCACGGTTGAGATAGCTGTAATCGACACCGAAGAACTTATATCCGATCCAGTCGATTCCCTCGTTATCGCGACAAAACACCATGGCATTATTGATGCGCATCCTTGTTACATCGGCAGACGAGGCCAAGGGTTGGCTTGTGTATCGGTGGGTGATCGTGCGACGGTTGGGGTCGACCTGCATGCAGCCGTCGAACGCCGTGACCACCAATAGCTGGCCTTGGGCATCGACCGAAAGGTTGGTTGCCGCATGGATATCGCTGATAAAGGAGGAGAATTGGTTGGTTTTGGGGTTGAAAACGAGTAGGCCATGCTCACGCGTTCCCAAGTAAACACGCTTTTTGTCGCTGGCCATCGATAAGAGAGTGGCGTGGGTGAATGGTGCGGGCAGGCTGTGGAAACGAGCCGCCTTGGGGCGTTCCACCGGTGCTGTTGCCACCCGATTGGCAGCGAGGAGGCACAAATGCTTTCCGCAAACCGCCGTCTTCCTCACACTATGGCTGTTTGTCGGCTGATGGGCAAAGATGTTAACCGCCTCCACCCGGTCGTGGCTCATCTTGAAAAGCCCTTGTGCCGTGGCGATGAAAAGCGTTCCATCGGAGGTGCGCAAGAGGTCGAACACCTCCGTGTCGATGACGTCTTGATGCACGCGGCGCATGGAAAGATGTCGCCGGTCGACTTTCCATAGGCCCACATTGTTGCCTATCAGCAGCGTTTCCCGGTCGTTCTCCATGATGGTGTTGACGCGCAAGTTTCTTTGCGTGTTGTTTTCGGGGAAGTCGATGTTGAGGAGATGTGTGCCGTCGAAGCGCGACACGCCCTGCTCGGTGCCGAAGAACACGAAGCCATATTGGTCGCGTAGCACACTCGTCACCGTCGCAGAGTGCAGTCCGTCTTCTTCAGTCAACGTACCCCATTGCCTTGTTTGCGCTACGCTGCCCAAGGTCAGTAGGAGCAGGAGATATAGTAGGTTTTTCTGTTTCATGCGATGAGGGATGATAGGGGTTATCGGCACCCGTTGCGTATGTTTCGTGGGTGATGGCAGAGCACCGCCTGTCGGAGCGACTCGTCGTCCATGTGGGTGTAGATTTCGGTGGTTGCTATGTCGGCGTGGCCCAGCAAAACCTGTATGACGCGCAGGTCGGCGCCTCCCCTTAACAGGGCCGTGGCGAAGCTATGGCGTAGCGTATGGGGCGACAGGTTTTTCTTGATGCCCGCCGCCTCGCCCAGCCGTTTCACCATGATGAGGATCATGGTACGCGTGAGGTGGTGCCCCCTTCGGTTAAGAAACACATAGTCGTCCTCTCCGGGCTTGATGCGCATCTGCCTCCGATCGTCGAACCAAAGCTCCAGTTCGCCCACCGCCCGTTCGGAGATAGGCACCAGCCGCTCCTTGCCTCCCTTACCCACGACGCGCATGAACCGCTCGTTGAGGAACAGGTTCGACAACTTCAGTTCCACCAGTTCGCTCACCCGCAAGCCACAGGAGAAGAACACCTCGATGATGGCTCGGTTGCGGTGGCCCTCCGCTGAGGTAAGGTCGATGGCGGCCTCAAGCCGGTCTACTTCCTCGGTTGTTAGGTATTCGGGCAGGTGCTTGGGCAGATGGGGCGACTCCAACAGTTCGGTAGGGTCTACCTCAAGGTATCCGTCGACCACGAGGTAATGGTAGAACGTGCGTACCCCACTGAGGATGCGCGCTTGGCTTTTGGGCCCTATGCCCCGCTCGTGGATCCAAGCGGCAAAGCGTTGCAGGTCGTCGAGCTTCACGTCGGTTGGCGTGAGGCCCTGCTCACTTAGGTGGTTGAGCAGCAGGTGGAGGTCGTGGCGGTAGGCGTCGATGGTGTTTGGCGAGTAGTTGCGCTCCAGTTTCAGATAGCGTATGTAGCGCCTGATGAGTGGCGCCAGCGTTGTGCCGTGGGGGGCCTCACCCTGTATTTTTGTGAACGATTTGCTTTGCGCTTTATCCATTTTAGCTTACCTTTGCATGAGATAGATGGCACATGGCAACCCGAAGGCATGCTTTTCGTGGCACTCGTGCCATCTATCAATATGGCAAAATTAGCGAAAACGAAGCAAAAGACCAAGGAAATGAAGAAAATTCAGATTGTAAACGGCCCCAACCTCAACCTGCTGGGAAAGCGCGAGCCGGGCATTTACGGCAGCCGTTCGTTTGAGAGCTACCTGTCCGCCTTGCGCGAGCGTTACCCCGATGTGCAAATAGATTATTACCAAAGCAACATCGAGGGCGAACTCATCAACAAGATGCAGGAGGTGGGTTTCGATTATGACGGCATTGTGCTCAACGCCGGCGCTTACACCCATACGTCGATCGCCCTGCTCGACTGCATCCGTTCGTTGCGTTGCCGGGTGGTGGAGGTTCACATCTCCAATGTGCACCAGCGTGAGGAATACCGCCACCACTCCATGATATCGGCGGGCTGCAAGGGTGTTATCTGCGGCTTTGGCCTCGACAGTTACCGTTTGGCCATCGAGGGATTGCTGGCCGATATGAACCAAGCGAAGGGCTGATGATGACTCTCGACGACTACATTCTCAATCACATTGAGCCCGAGGGCGACTACCTTCACCGCCTTTGGCGCGCCACCAACATCCACACCATTCATGGACGCATGGTGAGCGGCCACCTGCAAGGGCGCCTGCTCAAGTTGCTGGTGCTCATGCTCAAGCCCCAGCGCATCCTCGAGGTGGGAACCTTCTCGGGCTATTCGGCCCTCTGCATGGCCGAGGGACTGAAGCAGGTGCACCTCTCACGCGGCACCGAAGGCGTGCGCCCCATGCTCTACACCTATGAGATCAACGACGAGATGGAGGACTTCACTCGGCCCTGGATTGAAGGGTCGGATGTGGCCGACTACATCGATTTCCGCATTGGCGATGCCATAGCCGAGGCGCCCCGGTTGGGGTTGACGTTCGACATGGCGTTTCTCGATGGCGACAAGCGCACCTATGTGGAGGCTTACGAGACCCTGTTGCCCCTCATCAACTCTGGCGGCGCCATCCTGGCCGATAACACCTTGTGGGACGGGCACGTCGTTGACCCAGCCTACGACCACGACCATCAGACGGTGAGTATACGCCAATTCAACGACCATGTGGCCGCCGACCCACGTGTGGAAACCGTCATCCTGCCCGAACGCGACGGCATGACGCTCATCGTGAAAAGGTGACCGCGCCCTCCTTTCCCTAAAAGACATGAGATAACACCAGTCGGAATTGAATTAACCCCTTGTCCGATTTGGCTTATCCCCCCGATCGGTCCCATAGAAATCTAATGTCCGATTTGGGTTAAACTGCGAGCTCCTATTTCAGGATGTCATCCCGAAATAGGAGCTCGTGGTGTGATGCGTTTTTGAGTTGTGCGCCAATGGTGGCTAATGGGTTTCCTGGATGAACGCGCCGTTTTGCTTGACATACTGGATGAGGCGGTTGAACACCCGACTCTTTTGGAGCGTAGGGATGTTGCCCGTGAGGATGAGTTGCTTGCGCGCCCTTGTGAGCGCCACGTTGAGTTTGCGGTCGATGACGCGCCCATCCTCGGTAAACGAGTTGGCGGTGAGGAACTCGAGTTGGTAGCGTTGCTGAATGGTGAACGAATAGATAATGACATCGCGCTGCGACCCTTGGTAGCGCTCTACGGTGTCGATGCTGATGTTCTCCAGCTCGGGCATGCCCAACTTCTCTATCTCCTTGCGTATCATGGCAATCTGGTTGCGGTAGGGCACAATGACTCCCACGGTCTTTGCGGGGTCGAACTGTTCGCCGTAGAAGCGCCGTGTGCGTCGCAACATGTCGGCCACGATGCGCGCCTCGTCGGTGTTTACCTTGTCGGAGATGTCGGGGCGTCGGCAATCGGCCGAGGCGATGAAGATCATTCGGTGCTCCGAGAGCGCGCGGTCGAGGTCGTCTTGGCTCGTTGCGGTGTAGGCCAACGATGTGGCCCTTTGGTGGGCGAGGGGCACAGGCTGCAACTGTTCGGCAAAATAGAACTCGTGGTTGGGGAACTCCGCGATGTCGGGATGCATTCGCCCCTGCCGTGAGAGGATGCCGATAAACTCGCTTCGGTGGTTCTTCTGCTCGATGCGTATGAGGCGTTCGAAGAGCGAGTTGCGGCAATCGGTGAGCCCGATGGCGTTGAGCCTCTCGTCGTCGACCACCGATTGGCTGGCGTCTTGCTGCACTACGGCTGGCAGTTGCTTATAGTCGCCGACGAGGATAAACTTGTCGGGACGGGTCAGCAAGCCCACGATGTTGGGTTCCAGGATTTGGCTGGCCTCGTCGACGATGGCCAGGTCGAAGTGTTTGAGGTCGAAGAGGTAGGTTCGGCTGAGCATGGTTGCCGTGGTTCCCACGATGACCTGCGTGTCGAGAATCTTGCTTTTGATCTCCACCAACTTGCTATATTGCTCTAGTGCGTGGTCGAGCAGGTGGTTGCGAAAGCGCTTGTCGCACGTGTGCTCGTTGCCGATGCGCAAGAAATGGATGCCGTTGTCGCATAGCATGCCGCATATCTCGTCGACCGCCCGGTTGGTGTAGGCCATGAGAAGCACGTTCTTTCGAGGGGCCGTGGCGTCGCCGTCGGCTTGTCCCTCCGTGTTGGGCGCAATGGTCTCCTTGACCAGGTATTGCAGGGCCATGCTCGTCTTGCCCGTTCCCGGCGGACCGATGAGCAGGAAGTAATCGTTGGCTTGCATGGCGCGCAGCACGATGTCGTTGTAGGAAGGATTGTAGTTGCGGCTGAGGCGAACCGTCGGGTTGCGCTCGGGTTGGCGCTGGCCGAGCAGCAGCGCACATTTCCCCGTTTTGTCGTTGATGAGCTGGTGGAGGCTGCGCAAGGCCGATGTGGCGTTGGCTCCGGTCTCCGCATGCTCTATGCACCACGCCACGGGATGGTTGCCCACGGTGTTGCGCCGTCCCGCCTCCTCAAAGATGTCGGGGTTTTGCTGGCCATCGCTCAGTTGCACCGTTACCTCGTCGGAACGAATCTCGGTAAGGGCGCCCCGGAAGAGCAACGACCTACGCACGTCGGGCAGCCCCTCCTCGAAATACGGATAGAGGTAAACCACGTCGCCCATGCGGAAGTTGGGCAGGAAGTCCTCACCCTGGTTGGGCACGCTTAGCGTAATGATGTCGTAGCCGTTGTAGGTCGACGATTGGCGCTTGTTGGTGATGCGCAGGTTCGTATAGATGTTTCCCGTTTCCTTTTTCTCCGTGAGGGGCATGTTCCAAAGGTCGGCCGCCGCATTGCCCGTGCCTTCCACAACGCCCAGTCGGCTTGCCAGTTGCTCGCGGTAAACAAAGTTGGCCATGTGGCAGAAGTAGCTATGCGTGAGCGGGTCCATGTCGTGCAAGGGCTCTGTTACCGCACATAGTTGTGGGTAAAGGTAGTTGTTCCACAATTTCTCGTTCACCTTCTGAGTGCGAAGGGCCAGTGGGTCGAGCTCGTCGATGATGGAGTTGAAGCCATTGCGGGCAATGTTGAACTCCGTCGTCACTATCTGGTTGCGCAGCTGGATGGCCTCGTCGATGAGCTGTCGGAAGTAAGTGGCTCGCGGAAGGCCCATGGGCATGGGATATTTGGAGTAGAGCAATCGGCCGTCGATGCTGTTGTAGGGCAGCGAGAAGTTGCGACTCAGACACTCGTAATAGAGCAACAACTGTACGTAGTGGGGCTCGGTGAGCATGCTTCCATGCACCGTGGACCGTTGGGTTTCGAGCGAGAAGTTCTTGCCCGACTTTTGCTCGACAAGCAGCCGGAGGTCGGTCGTCATGAGGTCGATGCGTCCTTGCAGTCCCATCTGCTCGCATACGAAGCTCGGTTCGAGAATGGCCTTGTGCCGGTCGTATGTCGATCGGAAGAGCGCATCGACCGCCTTCTGTATGTTTTCCACCTGTTTCCGTGCCTCCAGGTGGAACGATGTTTGCTTGTTGAGGTCCTGGCAGGTGCAGTATTCGAGGGCTTTCTCTCGGAAGTTCGACTTGAACGTCACCGTCCAGTCGTAGTCCTCGCCCTTGTTGATGATGTCGTCGAGCGCGCTTCCGGCAAAGTTTCCGATGAGGATGGCTTGCGAGTTGGCCGCCTCTTTCAGACGCTTGAGGGTGTAGACGAAAGGCGAATGGCCATAGGGCGTGAAGCAAGCGGCCAGCGAACTGATGTCGATGAGAAAATCGGGCTCCACGATAACCTGCCTCACTTGGCACGCCTCTTGGCCCTGTTGGGGAGCCACGTCGATGAGGTTCACCTGCGTTCCCGCCTGCAACAGGTCGGCGAGGTACTGCAAGCGCGGCTCGCTGCAGTCCACTTGGAGCATTTTTTGATCAGCGTCTTGTGCCGTCTCCACCGTTACCATGTAGCCTTTCACGGCACGCACGATGCACCGCACACATCGGCGGTCGATGTGTCGCATGGAGGGTTGAGGCTTGCGCGACATGGGTATGTGCCCGATGAGCTCGGCAGGAATGTCGGTGTCGAACACCTTGGAGATGAGTACCGCCAGCGCGCGACAGTCGTAGAGCAGCTCCTCGCGTTGGAGTGGGGCGGCGCTGTTGGAGTCGTGTCGCATCTTTTGGATGTCGAAATAATCGTTCGCCCCGATGCGTTTCAACTTGCAGAGCACGTCGACCTTGGCAAAGAGCGACCCTATGGCGTCGGGTGTTCCGGCCAGTCCAGCGGCGCATGTGAGCACCAATGTCTCGTGCATCAGCTTGTTGAGCGTGGCGGGTTTCACCTCTGTCGCCGTGGCGATGTAGGCCACGCGATGGAAGAGCTCGGTGGCGGTGATGTTTGAAGTCATGCTTGTCGGAGGTCTACTGTTGGTTTTTGTCGACCTGAGCCTTCTCCCATTCGATGAGGCGGCGCTTCAGGTCGCGCCCCCAGTGGTACTCTCCGTAGGTCCCGTCGCTGTGTATCACGCGGTGGCATGGCACCAGTACGGCTATGGGGTTCTGCGCAATGGCCGTGGCCACGGCGCGCACCGCCGTAGGCTCCCCTATGGCCTCGGCCACCTCTTGGTAAGAGCGCGTCTGCCCGAAGGGTATTTTCAGCACCTCCTGCCACACGCGAAGTTGAAACGCGGTGCCCCGCAGGTCGAGCTGCAGGGGATGGTTGAGCTGCCCAAAGGCCACGCGGCTCACGGTGTGGGCCATGTCGTCGTCTTGCGTGGTGGGTGTGTATTCGCCCCATCGCTCGGCCAATTCGTGGATGGTCTCTAGTCGGTTGAAATCAAGAAACTGCAGGTCGCAGACCCCTTGCTCGGTTCGTGCCACGATGATGTCGCCAAAGCGGCAATCGCTAAATCCGTATACTATCTCGTTACTCATACTTGCAAAGATAGTGTTTTGAAGTTAAAAAAAAGCGGTAAATGGTTAAAAAGTGGTGGCCTTTCGGGTGGTTCATCCCGAAAATGCTTACCTTTGCCCTTCCTGCCCAATGGGTGGGTGGAATCCTATGTTTACAAAATCAAACGATATGACACAAGAAGAACTGATGCGCCGGGCCATTGCCCTGAGCGAGAAGAGTGTGAAGACGGGCGGCGGGCCTTTTGGCGCCGTCATTGCCCGTGGTGGCGTAGTGGTGGCCGAAGCCTCAAACAGCGTGACGATCGACGACGACCCGACAGCCCACGCCGAGGTGAACGCCATCCGCATGGCATGCCGCGGACTGAAGACGTTCGACCTGAGCGGGTGCGACATCTACTGTTCGTGCGAGCCCTGCCCCATGTGCCTGGGCGCCATCTATTGGGCGCGCCTCGACCGTGTGTATTATGCCAACGACCGCAAGGACGCGGCCCGCATAGGCTTTGCCGACAATTTCATCTACGACGAGTTGATGATCGACCCCGACAAGCGCAACAAGCAGTTTAGCGTGTTGCTGTCCGAGGAAGGTCGTCGGGCCTTCGACATGTGGATGGAGAAGTGCGACAAAACCGAGTATTGATGCCTTGCCGGGCAACGTAATGGCACGGTGGATTATTGTCCGCCGAGCCGTTCGAAGAAGGTGATGACGTCTTCCCAGGTTTTAAACTCATCCGACCCGAAGGCCAGAGCGGTGCCCAGAAATCCCTCGCAGGGTTCCGCGTCGATGAAATAGTCGCCGTAGAGCAGCGCCTTCTGGTTGGTGTAAACCACGTGGTCGTGGGCGGGTGTGCTGAGATATTGCTCCGTCCATTCGGCCATCTGGCTCAGGGCGTTGTGGCCGTTGGTGGGCGCCGGCCCGACGATGTACACCTGATAGCGCTCCACGAGCATGGCAAACGCCTTTTGCAGGCACGACTTGGGATGGCCGTAGCTATCCTTCAGCGTCGACGAGTCGATGTAGACGATGGGGCGCTCGCGACCCTCCTGGCGGTCGTCGATCCAGCGTATGACGGGCACCACGCCATCGAGAAACGACCGGTCGTCCATGCGGTGGGCGCCATGGAAGTGGGCCGCCTGCGGATAATGGGCGGTGAACAGTCCGAACGTGTCGACCAGTTCATCCTTATCGCCAAACAGTCCCCAGACGCGTTGCTGCTCGCGCTTGCGCTCGTCGGCGTCCATGGCCTCGAGCGTGGTGAAGCACTGTTCGGTTATTTCCTGGTACTCCTTCTCGAGCGCCTTGGTCATCATAAATTCCTTCTCGCCGTCCTGTCGTGGGTTGGCCCACACCTGCTTGCCCGTCATACCATGGCTTTTTAGTGTCTTGGCCATCTCGAAGGCCGGGTTCACGCAGATGCGGTCGTATCCGTAGAGCATCTCCGTGTACATGCCGCCCATTGATGTGCCGATGATGAGGTCGGGACGCTCCTCCGCCGCTTTGGCGCGCAGCAGCTCCATGGCCTCGGCAGGATGGAGCGGTAGGTCGAATGCCACCACCGTGGCCTCGGGAAACGTTTCTTGGATGCGCTTCACCGTGCCCGAGGCAGCCGACGAGGCGAATCCGTGGTTGTACATAATCTTCTTTCCCCGCATCAGGTCGGGGAATTGTTTGATGTATGGATTTTCCATTTTGGGCTTGTATTTGTTGTGGTGCAAAGTTAATGTTTTTTGTCAGAAAACCATCAATCATCGGGGTGAATAAATTGTAGGAATGTGCCCGATTGTTTTTGCCTCAACCCCAATCGGTCATGAATGATAGAAAGAATGGCTACCCATTCGGCCGATAAGGCTCAGCCCACCCTTGGGGCTAATAGGTAATCGTTCGTGTTCAAACAAGAGAAAATGGGGTGGGGGAAGTAGGTTAAGAGGTTGGGTTGACGACCGATGCTCAATGGAGGGCGCCTCTGAATTAAGCCAACAATCTATAGCCGAATCTACACATTTCTTTTCCACGACGGATATATTTGGCCGAAATACGCCATTCTCGGTGCGTTTTCGTAACAGCCTAACACTCAAACGCTTATACTTGTTGCGCATCGCTCAACATTCCACATTTAACATTCCACACTATAAAACATGCCTTTTCGCAACGCGAAACATGCCCATCGGCAATGCGGAAGACGCCAAACGGTGGTGCGGTTAGGCATCTTTCGCAACTCGAAAGATGCCTTGTCGCAAGCGGAAGTCACGTTTTTGTCGCCTCCATTCCGCAAAAACGCCCATTTCGTTCGCTGGTTCACGCAAAAATCCGACACAACTTTCTAACCAAAAACTCTGACAGGCTTATCCATTGTTCGCTTTCAACCCAAAGCCCATGCCTTTGTCCGGGGCGCAGATGCCCGCAAGTAGGGAAACATGGGACCGACCCCATGTTGCGCCCACCTACGCAGCCTCGGAATGGGCAAATGGTTGCCAAAATCCCTCAAATTCAACCCCAAATCCCTATAATTCGCCCTATGGGCAGGGGCTATTCTCGTTTCTTTGTTGTATCTTTGCAAAGCAATCGTGTAGTGGGCTGGCGACCTCTTACACTTTGCTGGGGCCAACAGGCCAACACCACGCTCCGCGTTGGGCGCACGGCACGATAAGCCATTGAAGAGCAAAAACAACATACTGAAAACCCGCAAAAATATGAGAAAAATCATTCTGACGGCCTTTGTGGCCCTCGCAGCCCTCGGTGCGCAGGCCAAGGGTTGGACGCAAGAGCAGGTAGACGCGACCATTGTTAAGGTCAACAACTACTGGCAGCAGCACAACAAGGCCGAGGTGAGGTCCTTCTGGGACAACGCCGCCTACCACACAGGTAACATGGAGGCTTACAAGCTCCTGGGAAAGACCGAGTGGATCGACTACAGCACACGCTGGGCCGAGCACAACAAATGGATGGGAGCCACCGAGGCCGATCCCGCCAAGTGGAAGTATCGCCACTATGGTGAGGGCCACCAGTTTGTGCTCTTCGGCGACTGGCAGATTTGTTTCCAAACCTACATCGACCTCTACTGGATAGCCAACGCCAAGGGTGCGTCGGCACGCAACGAGCGAATGGTGCAGCGCGCCAAGGAGGTGATGGGCTATGAGGCCTACTCCAAGCAGAACGACTACTGGTGGTGGGCCGATGCCCTCTACATGGTGATGCCCGTCATGACGAAGATGTACAAGCTCACCGGCGACAGCCAGTATCTCGACAAACTCTACGAGAACCTGCTCTACGCTGACAGCATCATGCTCGACGAGGAGACCGGCCTCTATTTCCGCGACGGCAAATACATCTATCCCAAGCACAAGACAGCCTCGGGCAAGAAGGATTTCTGGGCCCGTGGAGACGGATGGGTGCTGGCCGGACTGGCCAAGGTGTTGCAGGACATGCCCGCCGACTATGCCCATCGCGACTTCTTCGTGAAGAAATACCAGCGTCTGGCAGCTGGTGTGCAGAAATTGCAGCAGAAGCAAGGCTACTGGACACGCTCCATGATGGACCCCACCTTCGCACCCGGTCCTGAGACCAGCGGCACCGCATTCTTCACCTATGGATTCCTCTGGGGCGTGAACAACGGACTGCTTGACGCCAAGCAGTATCGCAAAACCATCGACCGCGCATGGAAATACCTAACCGAAACGGCATTGCAGCCCGACGGAAAGGTGGGCTACGTGCAGCCCATCGGCGAGAAAGCCATTCCCGGACAGGTGGTCGATAAGAACTCGCAGGCCAATTTTGGCGTGGGCGCATTCCTGCTCGCAGCCTGCGAATACCATCGCTATTTAGACAAACAGAAATAACTTAAAACCATCGACTAATGAGAAAAGCATTAATCATCACCGCTATGGCTGCCATGGCACTCAGTGTGAGTGCAGCTAAGGTCAAGGTGAAAAAGGTCGCCGAGCCTGTGGAGCAGATGCCCACATGGACCGAATGGCACGACCTGCAGGTCAATGAGGTGAACCGTTATGGTCTCCGCACCAACTTCTTCGCCTATGAGAATGAGCAAGCCGCACTCGCCGGAAACATGGAAAAGTCGGCCAACTATCTCTCGCTGGAGGGTACATGGAAATTCAACTGGGTGGCCGACGCCGACCAGCGCCCCACCGATTTCTATAAGGCCGACTACGACGACTCGGCTTGGAAGACCATGCAGGTGCCAGGCATCTGGGAGCTCAACGGCTACGGCGACCCCGAATATGTGAACGTGGGCTTCGGATGGAGATACATGTTCAATGGGGATGACTACTTCAAGGGTTTCAAGAAGGAGTATAAGGTGACCAATGACAGCCTGCCTGTGCCTATCACCGACAACCACGTGGGCAGCTATCGCCGCGTCATCGAGCTTCCCGCCAACTGGGATGGAAAGCAGGTGGTGGCCCACTTCGGTTCGGTTACATCCAACATCTACCTCTTCGTAAACGGGCATTATGCCGGTTACGCCGAGGACGGCAAGGTGGCTGCCGAGTTCGACATCACCAAGTTTGTGAAGCCCGGAAAGAACCTCATCGCCTTCCAGACCTTCCGTTGGTGCGACGGTTCGTGGGATGAGGACCAGGATTTCTGGCGCCTCTCGGGTGTGGCACGCAACTGCTACCTCTTCGCCAAGAACCCCGCCGTGCAGGTGAGCAACATCAAGATAACCCCCGATCTGCTTAACGACTATCAGGATGGTGAGCTCCTCATCAACGTGAACGTGAAGGGCAACCCCATCATCGACTTCCAGCTCATCAACGCCAACAACCAGGTGGTGGGCAAGTCGTCGGGCAGCTTCCACAGCATGCTCACCGGTTCGGCACGCTTCACCGTGCGTAACGTGAAGAAATGGACCGCCGAGACACCTTATTTATATACGTTGCTCACCATCGTCAAGGACCGCAAGGGCAACGTGGTGGAGGTAATCCCGCAGAAGGTGGGCTTCCGCAAGATTGAGATCAAGAACAGTCAGTTGCTCGTCAACGGTCAGCCCGTGCTCATCAAGGGCGCCGACCGTCATGAGATGGATCCCGATGGTGGCTACCTCGTTACACGCGAGCGCATGATTCAGGACATCAAGATCATGAAGCGCCTGAACATCAACGCCGTCAGAACCTGCCACTATCCCGACGATCCCGTGTGGTACGACCTCTGCGACGAGTATGGCCTTTACATCACGGCTGAGGCCAACCAGGAGAGCCACGGCTTCCAGTATGGTCAAAACTCGCCCGTCGTTACGAAGACCTTTGCCAAGCAGATCATGGAGCGCAACCAGCACAACGTGGAGATCAACTACAACCATCCGTCGGTGATTGTGTGGAGCTTGGGTAACGAGACCGACAACAGCCAGAACTTCGTGGACGCGTACAACTGGATCAAGGGTCAGGACAAGAGCCGCCCCGTGCAGTATGAGCGTGGACTCTGGGGCCATGGCGACGACTCGGACATCTATTGCCCGATGTATATGTCGCACGATGGATGTGAGAAGTATGCGAAGAACGACGCCAACAAGCGCCCGCTCATCCAGTGTGAGTATAACCACACCATGGGTAACTCGAGCGGTGGATTCCTCGAGTATTGGGATCTCATCCGCAAGTATCCGAAGTACCAGGGTGGATACATCTGGGATTTCGTAGACCAGGCACTCCATCGCACACCCAACTTCAAGGCTTCGCGCACATTGGCCGACTATGAGGCCATCTCGGCCAAGTATGAGGCTGGATCGGGCAACATGTCGCCCGTCTACACCTACGGTGGCGATTACAACAAGAAAGACGCTTCCGACAACAACTTCAACTGCAATGGCGTCATTGGTCCCGACCGCCAGCTCAACCCCCATGCCTACGAGATTGCTTACGTTCACCAGAACATCTGGGCCGAGGCAGTGGACCTTGCCAAGGGACAGGTGTCGGTCTACAACGAGTATTTCTTCCGCGACCTGAGCAATTACGAGCTCGTTTGGACGCTCATGAAGGACGGAAAGGCCATCGAGAACGGCAAGGTGGCACAGCTCAACGTCAAGCCACAGCAGAAGGTTACGCTCACATTGCCTTACAATGTGCCCGCCGAGGGCGAGGTGATGCTCAACATCGAGTTCCGCTTGAAGACCGCCGAGCCTCTCATGGACAAGGGACAGGTGGTGGCTTACCGCCAGTTCGCCGTGCGCGAGGCTAAGCCCGCAACCATGCAGCAGCCCACACAGAAGGCTAAGCTGAAGGTGAAGGACGACAAGAAGGGTGGCGTCATCAGCGTAGAGGTGAAGGATCAGATGAGCGTTGTGTTCGACAAGACCACTGGCTTGCTGAAGACTTACAACGTGGCTGGCAAGGACCTGCTGCCCCAGGGTGGCACGCTCCGTCCCAACTTCTGGCGTGCCGTGACCGACAACGATATGGGTGCCGGCCTGCAAAGCCACTTCAAGGCTTGGCGCAACCCCATCATGAACCTCACCGCCATCTCGGCTGCGAAGGTGGGTAAGGTGGGCGCTCGCGTGGTGGCCGTGTACGACATGCCCGACGTGAAGGCTACGCTCACCATCACCTACGACATTGATGGCGAGGGCGCCATGACCGTTCAGCAGCAGATGAAGACTACTCCCGACGCCAAGGTGAGCAGCCTGCTGCGTTTCGGAATGGTGATGGATCTCGACTATAACATGGATAAGAGCGAGTTCTACGGACGTGGCCCCATCGAGAACTATATCGATCGCAAGGCCAGCCAGAACATTGGCATCTATAAGCAGACCGCCGACCAGCAGTTCTACCCCTTCATCCGTCCGCAGGAAACAGGCACTAAGAGCGACATCCGCTGGTGGAAGCAGACCACGGCTGAGGGCTTGGGCTTCTGCATTACGGCCGTTAACAATTACTTCGACGCTTGCGCTCTCCACTATAACATTAGCGATCTCGACGAGGGCGACCAGAAGGCCCAGCGCCATTCGCCCGAGGTGCCCAAGAGCAAGTACACCGAGCTCAGCATCAACCTGGCACACTTTGGCTTGGGTGGCGAAAATAGTTGGGGCTCATGGCCGTTGCAGCAGCATCGCCTGTCTTATCAGGACATGACCTTCACCTTCCATCTCACACCGCTGGGCGTGAAGTAAGACGAACCCTCGCATGAGCTGAGGCAAGTCGATTGCTATCGCGCGACGCGCCAAGTTCATACGGAATCATATCTCAATCCTTGTGGATAGATGGCCTACGGGCTATCCCATCCGCAAGGATTTTTGTTTTGTCGGCTTATGAGAGTGGAAATGGTAAACCCCAATCGGTCATTAGATTTTAATTCTTGTTAGCGTTTGTTTCGAGCAGGTTGCGACAGGCGCGGTGAAGCCATAGCGGGCTATGGCGAAACGCGACTGGAAGTAAGATGCTCGAAAGAAACGCTGACAAGAGTTGAAAAGAAGCTATAAGATCCTAACCATTCGCCTGTTTCGGTCTAATGACCGTTTGGGGTAAAACACACCAAGCGCCCTGCAAAGGCAAAAGTATCTAATGGGTTATGTACCAATACTTTTGCGCTTGCAGGGCGCTTGCTTATTGATCGCTATACGCCACAGGGCGTTCCTTTGCCTCCAAGGGGAGGGAAGGTAATGGTTAGACGAAGTCCTCGCCCTTTTTCATCTGTGTCTCGTTCACGTATTTGCGGACGAGGTCGGATGAGTCTTCTTTCTTGCAGATGAGCAGCACGTTGTCTTTCTCGGCCACGATGAAGTCCTCAAGGCCGTAGATGACACCCAGTCGGCCCTTGGGCAACTTGATGATGTTGCCGTGGCAGTTGTCGAGAATCACGTCGGAGTCGATCACTACGTTGTTCTCGTTGTTCTTCGGCAAGGCCTCGTAGATGCCGTGCCATGTGCCGACGTCGGCCCATCCAAACTCACATTTCATCACACTCACATGGTCCGACTTCTCCAGGATTCCCATGTCGACCGACAGGTTGGGATAGGCCGTGAAGTGTTCCTGCATGTAATTTTCCTCTTCCTGAACGCTGGCGTGGACGTTTATCTCGTCGAGGCTGCGCAGAACGGGCGGCAGGAAGCGGGAGAACTCTTCGCGAAGGTGGTTGACGTTGGAGAGGAACAGCCCCGTGTTCCAATAGAATTCGCCACTGTCCATAAACATCTTGGCAAACTCCCGGTCGGGCTTCTCGGTGAACGACTTCACCTTATACACATATTTCTCCTGCGGGTCGCCCATCTGGATGTATCCGTATCCAGGCTCGGGGCGCGTGGGTTTCACACCCATCGTGAGGAAACTGTTGTTGGCCGCCACGAAGGCCAGGCCCTCGAGCACGTTCTTTTTGAACGCCTCCTCGTTGAAGATGATCTGGTCGGAGGGGACGGCAATCATGCAGGCGTCGGAGTCGATGTGCGAGATGCGGTGGTTGGCCCAGGCTATGCTGGGCGCGGTGTTGCGGTGAATGGGCTCGGCCATGATACGCTCGCGCGGCACATCAGGCAGTTGCTGCGTAACAAGGTCGAGGTATTCGACATTCGTGTTCACAAATATGTGGCTGGGATCAACAATCTTAGCCATCCTGTCGTAGGTCTGCTGCAACTGCGTGCGGCCCGTGCCGAAAAAGTCGATGAACTGCTTAGGGAACATCTCGCGGCTCCAGGGCCATAGGCGGCGTCCCTTGCCGCCAGCAAGGATGAGACAATAGTTATGATCAACAGGTGTCATGGGCAATGTATAGATTAAGTATTCTACAATGCGAAGTTACAATAATTAAACGACAAGACCATCGCCTTTAGTATTTATTTAGACCACTTTTTAATATTTTTACCAATCCATTCTTGTCACCCGTTTCTTTTTGCTAACTTTGCACTCGTAATTAATCAACCATGACAAAGAAGCAAATACTCCTAATAAACGACATTTGCGGATATGGCAAGGTGGCCACGGCGGCCATGTTACCCATCCTTTCTTATTTAGGACATTCCACCTACAACTTGCCGACCGCTATTGTGTCGAACACGCTCGACTATGGCAAGTTTAATATTCTCGACACCACCGACTATATCCAAGGTGTCTTTCCGGTGTGGAAGGAGCTTGGCTTCCATTACGACGCCATCGCCACAGGCTTCATCGCCTCTGAGCGCCAGGCGCGCATCGTGTCGCAATACTGCCGTGAGCAGGCCGCCTCTGG
Organism: Hallella sp.; assembly: GCF_037460745.1. Taxonomy (NCBI): domain Bacteria; kingdom Pseudomonadati; phylum Bacteroidota; class Bacteroidia; order Bacteroidales; family Prevotellaceae; genus Hallella; species Hallella sp. Next base: position 21,883 of record NZ_JAXVAE010000085.1, read on the forward strand.
CACCACCATCTATGTGGACCCCATCATGGGCGACGAGGGAAAGCTCTACAATGGCGTGACACCCGCCGCCATCCAGAGCATGCGCGAGATGATTGCCGTGGCCGACCTCATCTACCCCAATCACACCGAGGCTTGCTACCTCACCGACCACGAGTATCACGCTGAGGGCGTGACGCAGGCCGAGGCCGACGCTTTGGTGGACGGATTGCGCGCCATCGGAACCCGCTCGGTGCTCATCACCTCGATTGTGGTCGACGGACAGCCAAGCGTGGTGGGCTACAACCACCTGACCAACGAGCGCTTTGCGCTGCCCTATACCGAGATACCCGTACATTTCCCCGGCACGGGCGACATCTTCTCGGCCGTGCTCATCGGCCATCTGCTCGATGGCGACGAGATCCAAAAGGCCACGCGTCAGGCCATGGACGCTGTGTACAAACTGATTGACCTCAACAAAACCAACGAAGATAAGAACCGCGGCATTCCGCTTGAAAAATACTTAAGCATTCTCTAATGAACTGGTTACAATCGCTTTTCTCCACCCACTCGGCTACCGGGTCGGTCATTATCATCTCTCTGATCATTGCCGTTGGCATGGGCTTAGGCAAGATGAAGGTGAGAGGAGTATCGCTGGGCGTGGCTTTTGTGTTCTTCATTGGCATCCTGGCGGGCCACATCGGCCTGTCGGTCGACCCTACCGTGCTCGACTATGCCGAGACCTTTGGCCTCTCCATGTTTGTTTATTGCTTGGGCCTACACGTAGGTCCCAACATCTTTGGCTCGTTGCGCCACGAGGGCATGGCTCTCAACTTGTGGAGCCTCTGCATCGTGGTCGTGGGCACGGTGTTCGCCCTGGCCTTGGTGCCCTTTACCGGCATCAGCCTTCCCGACATGGTGGGCTTGCTCTGTGGAGCCACCACCAACACGCCGGCGCTGGGTGCGGCCACGCAGGCCTTGGACATCCTTGGCAAGCCTTCCGATAGCGTGGCGCTGGCCACGGCTGTCACTTACCCGCTCGGTGTGGTGGGTGTCATACTTGCCATGATGTTCATCCGCAAGTGCTTTGTGAAGCCCTGCGACTTGGAGTCGAAGCCTCTTACCGACGACGACCACACATACATCGCGCAGTTTATCGCCATGAACCCGGCCATTGCCGACAAGTCGATCGTGCAAATCGCGGAGATGACCCACCTCAAGTTCATCATCTCGCGCATCTGGCGCAATGGGCAGGTCATCGTGCCTGTGGCCAACACGGTCATCAAGATGGGCGACTCGTTGCTCGTGGTGACCTCCAAGGAGGACGAGGACACCATGGTGGTGCTCTTCGGTAAGCAGGTGGAGAAAGACTGGAACGGCGAGCAGATCGATTGGAACGCCATCGACTCGAACGTGGAGAGTCGCGTTTGTGTGGTGACCCGCCGCGCGCTCAATGGCCGCCACTTAGGGCAGCTCCAGTTGCGCCACACCTATGGCGTCAACGTGAGCCGTGTGTTGCGTGGCGACATCAAGCTTCTGGCCAGCGACGACCTGCGCTTGCAGTATGGCGATCGTGTCACGGTGGTGGGACGCCACGATGCGGTCGACAACGCGGAGCACTTCTTCGGCAACTCGGTGAAGACGTTGGAGAAACCCAATATCGGAAGCATCTTCTTAGGTATCGTGCTGGGCTTGTTGCTCGGAGCCATCCCCGTGAACCTTCCAGGCATGGAGTCGCCCATCCGATTGGGCATCGCCGGTGGTCCCATCATCATGGGCATCATTGTCGGAGCGTTGGGGCCGCGCATGCATTTCATCTCCTATACCACCCGATCTGCCTCGCTCATGCTCCGCAGCTTGGGTCTGGCCCTCTATTTGGCCTGCCTGGGCTTGGTGGCCGGTAAGGACTTCTTCGCCACCGTGGTGCGCCCCGAGGGCTTGCTCTGGGTGGGCATCGGCTTGCTCATCACGGTCGTCCCCACCATTGTGGTGGGCGTCATCGCGTTGCATAAGCACAAGTATGATTTCGGCACGGTGTGTGGCATCATGTGCGGCAGCATGGCTAACCCGATGGCCTTGGGCTACGCCAACGACACGCTGAAGGGCGACACGGCCAGCATTAGCTATGCGTCGGTTTATCCCATGGGCATGTTTGTCAGGGTGGTGATCGCCCAGTTGCTCATCATGTTCTTGGCTAATTAGCCTACCTTTGCGGCCTAAGCTAAAATGGAGCCTTGGCCGTAAAGGTAACCATCTTGCCCGTCGAGGGATGGCGAAAACTGATCTGCTCGGCGTGGAGATATAGTCGGTCGGCCTTCATGCCATAGAGCTCATCGCCCAAGATGGGGTTGCCGAGGCCCGATGGGTGGGCGCAATGAAGGCGCAACTGGTGGGTTCGACCCGTGAGTGGGTAGAGGTGCACACGCCTGTGGCCCACTTGCTTATAATCCGACACCGCCTCTCGTCCGTACACCTCGTCGACCACCTGTCGCGGACGGTCGTCGAGGTCGGGTCGCAAGGGCAACGCCACCCGTCCCGAGGGTGTGTCGAGGTCGCGACTGAGCACCGCCACGTAGCGCTTGCGCACTTCGTGGCGTGCGAACTGCGCTTGCAGGTCGAGGTAAGCCTTCATGGTTTTCGTGATGATTAGGAGGCCGCTCGTGGCCATGTCGAGCCGATGCACGATGAGCGGACAGGCCGCTTGCGGATAACGTTGGCGCATGATTTGTTCCACGCTCTCGCGCCCACTCTTGCCTGGCACGCTGAGCATGCCGGCCGGCTTCATCACCACGCACAACGCCTCGTCCTCGTAAATGATCTCCAATTGATGGCTTGTGGGTTGCTCCAAGGGGTTGGGCTCCACGTCGAGCCCCTGCATCATCCATCGCAGGATGGGCTTGCACCGTTTGTTGCAAGCCGGGTAGTATTGTCCCTCGTGGCGCACCTCCTGCCTCGGGCTCTCGCCCCACCACATCATAGCCATGCTGATAGGTCGCAGGCCGTGGTTGTAGGCGTATTGCAAGAGCTTCGGTTCGCAACACTCGCCGCTTCCGCTGGGCGGCACCGATCCGAATATTTGCAGCAAGTCGCGCCGCTCTCCGCGTGCGTTCGCCATCACGAAATGTGAGAAGAGCCAATGCTGTAGGTTGTCGCTTTTTTGTCGCCGCAACCGCTTGAGCCTCAAAACACGGTTTTCTTCCTCTTGCCTTTGTTGTTGCCATTGGGCAGTCCGCGCCTTGTGGCGCACCTTCCATCGGTGCAGCTCGGCGTTCTCAAACTGTCGCCTCCTGATGTATTCCTCATCCGTCTCGCCCTCCTTCTTCCCCTTGGGAAAGGTGGGACGCGGGTCGCCCTCGTCGGTGTTGGCCTCCTCGTGGCAGACGTGCCTCAGCTCGTCCTCCCTGCGCTCAATCTCGTGGTTGAGCTCCACAATCTCCGCCTCGTGGCGCTTGAAATGGCCGTCGGGCTGCAGATAGTCGAACACGGCCGGCACAAACAGGGGCCAATCGCTCAGCCCACACACCTGTCCGCTGTAGCCGGCGAGGTAGCCCACGGCGCCGTCGGCCTTGCGCTCCACCACCAACACGCCAAACATCTTGCCCCTTGCGGCCTCCTCACGGAAGGGCGCCGTGGCGGGAGTGGGTGCGAACCGCTGGTCGGCGCCTTGCAGCCACGCCACCAGTTGGCCCATCGCCTCGCGGCAAAGGGGATGGGGCTCATAGTAGAAAGGGTTGTTGAATTGTTGGGGCAACGCGCCCCACGCTTGTAGGTGATGGAACAAAGAGTGTGTCATACGATAGGAGAGGGCGACGTTACCATTCGTCGCCCTCCATGAAATGGTTGCTAATACTTGAAAGAACTGCCGCCCAGGAACTCGCGCAAGAGGCTGGTGGGCGGTATGTCGCGGTTGGGAATGGGGCGGAGATATTTCAGAAACTTACGCAATCGGTAAGCCTCCGAATACTCCTCGCAGTTCTCCGGCACCTGCTCGAGCAAGGGCTCCGCCTGCTGCTTGATCACGGCCAACTCGAAGAGCATGGCCGAGTTGAACACCGCGTCGGCGTTCTCCTGATAGGGGAAGATCCATTTGTTCTCGCCCGCCCTCACCGACGGCCATCGGTGTATGGAGTCTTGCGCGTTGACGCCCCGGTACTTGTAGTCGCGTATGATGCGTCGCAACAGTCGGTTGTCGGTCGTGGGGATGTAGTTGTGGTCGTCGAGGAGAATCGTTGTCAGGGCCGACACATACACGCGGAACTTCTGCCCCTCGGGTATCTGCTCCGTCAGCACGGGGTTCAGGGCGTGTATGCCCTCCACCACCAGTACGTTGTCGTCGGCCATCTTCAGCTTCTTGCCGCTTTTCTCGCTGGTTCCCGTTTGGAAGTTATACTTGGGCAGCTCCACCTCCTCGCCTCGGAAGAGGGCGTTAAACTGGTCGTTGATGAGCTTCAGGTTGAGCGCATACACACTCTCGTAGTCATACTCCCCATTCTCGTCCTTGGGCGTGAGGTGTCGGTCCACAAAGTAGTCGTCGAGCGAAATCTGCAACGGTTTAATGCCGTTGGCGAGCAACTGTATCGACAGCCGCTTGCACGTGGTGGTCTTTCCCGACGACGACGGCCCGGCGAGCAATATGAGCTTCACGCCCTTCCGGTTGGCGATCTCGTCGGCGATGCGCGCAATCTTCTTCTCCTGCAGGGCCTCCGACACGTTGATGAGCTCCGTGGCTTTCCCTTCGCTCACCATCTCGTTGAAGTCGCCAATGGTGCGAACGCCCATGATGTCCTGCCAGCGGTGGTGCTCCTTGAATATCTCGAACATCTTGTCCTGGTGCGTCATCTCGGGTAGCACGCCCGGGTTTTTCAGGTCGGGAATGCGCAGCAGCAGTCCGTCGAAATATTTTTCCAACCCGAAGAGGTAGAGCTTCGACGTGTTGGTGAGCAGCGAGCCGTAGTAGTAGTCCACATAATCGTCGATCTGGTAATAGAGAGTGTAGAGCGCCCCCGACGACCTGAGCAACTTGGCCTTGGCGCAATCGCCCTTGTCCTCAAACATCTTCACGGCCTCGTCGGTAGGCACCTCAAAGCGCCTCACGGGCATCTTGGCGTCGATGATCTCCTGCATGCGTTTCCTGATGCGCTCCGTGTCCTCGAGGCTCACGGCGCGCCCTATGTACAGGTCCACGTAGTAGCCATTGCTCACAGGAATGTCGATGACCACGCGGCTGCCCGGGTAGAGATCGTGCACGGCCTTCGAGAGCACGAAGAAGAGGGTGCGCGTGTAGCACCTCGACCCCGATCCGCTGGTCATGTCGAGAAACTCCACATCCTTGTTGTGGTAGAGGCGGAAATTCATGCCCTCCACCTTATTGTTAACCTTCGCGGCGATGGGGCCGTAGGGCATTTCTAAATTTAATTCGCTAAAAACATCAGAAAGTGTGCTTCCGATGGCTACCTTTTTAGTTTTTTTATTATTTTTGCAACGGATTTGAATTACTTGTTTCATCTTGATGACATTTTAAGTGACCGTGTGTTGCTTGTGAAATCGGTTGTAAATGTAGTCATTTTCCCCTTAATCCCCAAGATATCGCGCAACAAATTATGTGAAAATATGTGGATTCTACTATTAAAAATCGTTGGAGCCTTGGCCCTTCTTATCTATGGTATGAAGGTAATGAGCGAGGCTCTGCAGAAGTTGGCAGGACCCCAGCTTCGCCATGTGCTTAGCGCCATGACCACCAACCGCGTATCGGGAGTGCTCACGGGTATGTTTACAACCGTCGCCGTACAGTCGTCGACCGCCACCACCGTGATGACCGTCTCGTTCGTCAACGCCGGATTGCTCACCCTTGTCCAAGCCATCTCGGTCATCATGGGCGCCAACATCGGAACCACGCTGACGGCCTGGATCATGTCGGCCGGCTTCTCGTTTAAGATAAGCAATTTCGTGTGGCCAGTTTTCCTCATCGGATTGCTGCTTATCTATTCTAAGAAACGCCGTTACATAGGCGATTTCCTCTTTGGTATATCCTTTATGTTCTTGGCCCTGACCACCCTCGGCGAGTCGCAGGTGCCACCCGAGGAGATGGGCGCCCTGCAGGCCTTCTTCGCCAGCTTCGACCCCAATAGCTTCGCCACCATCCTGTTGTTCCTGTTCTTTGGCACCATCCTGACGTGCATCTTGCAGAGCTCCGCGGCGCTCATGGCCATCACCATGATGCTCTGCACGCAGGCCAACCTGCCCATTTACCTCGGCATTGCGCTGGTTATGGGCGAGAACATCGGCACCACGCTCACGGCCAACCTCGTGGCGCTCACGGCCAACACCGAGGCGCGCCGCGCCGCCTTCGGCCACCTGTTCTTCAATGTGGTGGGCGTCATCTGGGTGCTCGCAGTGTTCCGCCACTTCGTCAACATGGCGTGCGGACTCGTGGGCTTCGACCCCACCAACCCCGCGCTCACGCATACCCCCACACAGCTCACCTTCTCGTTGGCTGCCTTCCACACCTGTTTCAACATCTGCAACACCGTCCTGCTCCTGCCCTTCGTGAAGCAAGTGGCGCGCGTGTGCTGCTGGGTATGGAAACCCAAGCCCAACAAGGACGAGGACGATTTCCGTCTGCGTTTCATCTCTTCGGGTATCATGAAGACGCCCGAGCTCTCTGTGCTAGAGGCGCAGAAGGAGATCCAGAGCTTCGCCGAGCGTATCCACCGCATGTTTGGCATGGTGCGCGAACTGCTGGGTGAGAAGGACGACGACAAGTTTGTGAAGCTCTACACGCGCATCGAGAAGTATGAGGGCATCTCCGACAATATGGAGGTGGAGATCGCCAAGTATCTCGACAACGTGTCGAACGCCCACCTCTCCGACGAGACGAAGGAGAAGGTGCGCGCCATGCTTCGCGAAATCTCCGAGATCGAGAGCATCGGCGACAGCAACTACAATCTTGCACGCACCATCAGCCGGTTGAAGAACAGCAAGGAGGGATTCTCCGAGACGCAGTATGAGCACATCCACCAGATGTTCGAGCTTACCGACGACGCCCTGTCGCAGATGTCGGTCATGCTCAAGGGCCACCGCGACGAGCTCGACGCCAACCGCTCTTTCAATGTGGAGAACGAGATCAACAACTACCGCAACCAGCTCCGCAACCAGAACATCGCCGACGTCAACGACCACCAATACTCCTATACCGTGGGCACCATGTATATGGATATCATCCAGGAGTGTGAGCGCCTGGGCGACTTCGTCGTCAACGTGGTCGAGGCGCGCATGGGCGTTCGCCAGAACCCCGCATAACCGCTCTCCACAAGTAGCGCGTGCCACCATCAGCCCCTTCCCCCTAACGGAAGGTAGGAGGGGTAAAATTAAGTCAAGCGAAACGGGCCGGGAAAGCCCAATAATCTCCTTATCTCAGGGCAGACGCCCTGCGATGGATAACGATCAATAAGCAAGCGCCCTGCAAGGCGAAGTATTGAGCCATAGCTCGTTATACTTTTGCCTTTGCAGGGCGCTTTGTGTGTGTTTGCCATCCGTCCATCCGTTCGTGGCGGGGCTTACGGCAGGGCTTTCAGGCGCATGAGCGCCTCGAGGTAGTAATAGTCGGCGTAGATGATGCTGGCGTCGATCTCCGAACCCGCAGGATGATGACCCGTGCTGTGGAGTAGGAAACTCACGTTTTTGTCGCCGCTCTGGTAGGCGGGCGTGCTCAACTGCCGCAACGTCTCCATGGCAAAGCGGTGGTAGAACGCGCCATCGTCGCCCTTCACATATTGGCCCAGCTCTATCAGGGCGTCGGCCACCACACATGCCGCGCTGGCGTCTTTCGGCGCTTGCGGGTCGGGGTCGTCAAAGTCCCACTTCGGGATGAGATCGAAGTCCTCGAGATCCGTCGCCTGAGGCGCTGGGCGGCCCTCCTCCCTACGCAGCCTGCCCGTCGTCAGGGCGCGGATATACACGTCGGCCACCCGTCGTGCAAACTGCAGAAACACCGGTTTGCGCGTCCACCTATACACCATCGTGTAGCCGTAGATGGCCCACGCGCCCATGCAGCCGCCGCGGCTTGCCATAGGAAGAAGCTATATGCGAAAGGCACGCTGAACGAAGAACAGTTGGCGGTTCGTCATCGCGTTATAAAATAGGTGAAGGGCAAACCTACGTCGCCCCGTTTCTATGATATACGCCGCAATGACGCAAAACACTCAACGCATGCGGAATAAAAAACAATGGGGAGGAAAGAACGGGGAGGGGACGCAAGCGTTGCGTGAGGAAAAAGCGTAACAATCTATAGCAAGAACTACACATTTCTTTTCCACGACGGAAATATTTGGCTGAAATAAGCGATTCTCAGCGTATTTTTGCAATCTGTTGATATTCAGTATGTTAGAAACAGAGCGTAGCTTTTGCTACTCCAAATTCCGCATTTTGCATTGCAAAACATGGCCTTTCGCATTGCGAAACATGGTCTTTCGCAGTGCAGAACATGCCAAACCGAGACGCGAAAGATGCCCATCCGCAACTCGATACATGCCCATTCGCAAGTGCTGCTCTTATTTTAGGGTGTTCGATTCCTTAAAAATGGCTTTGGGGTTCTCTGGAAGCCCCACAAAGTCTCATCATTTTTTTTCAGAACAATCCCTACACTTTTTTCACTAAGGTGTTGAAAGATTTGCTTCAATGGCAATTATTTCTTATTTTTGCACCCTAAAGAAGGGTTCTGTTATAAACGGAAGAATATGATAATGATGAGACGAATAGCCCGCAGCTTGTTGCGTCCGATCGTGGAGAACGGCGCATTTTTCTTTGCGATGTATGTTCTTGGCGTTCTTTGCGCCGTGCTTACGTTGCCCCATTGGCGTGGCGCCCACCTTTACGACCACTTGTTTTCCGAGCTTTTCCTCGATGTTTACGTAACCTGCGTGTTGCTCACGCTGCTCCCCCGCAAGGTGCGCCTGTGGGTTCGCCGCGCGCTCTACGTGGTGCTCTACGCCGTGGGCATGGTGGATGTGTATTGCTTTTGGAAGTTTGGCTCCACGCTGACCCCTACGATGCTTCTTCTTGTAGGCGAGACCGACGCCCGCGAGGCGAGCGAGTTTTTCCACGCCTACCTCACACCTGAGGTGTTCTTCTCGCCTGTGGGGTGGCTGCTGGTGCTGGCCGTGGCCCATGCCCTGTGGGCGGGCCGTTGGCGCATGTGGCGGCTGGCCAACCGCGCCAGCTTGGAGCGTTGGCGCGCCTGGGAGGCTCGTGAGCTGCGCACCCCCCGCATGGTGCGCGCGCAGGGCGTGTGCGCCGTGGTGGTGGCCCTGCTGTTAGGCGTGAGCGTGGCGCAGAGCTACCACAACAAGGTAGGCATGACCCAGCTGATGACCGCCCATAGCGTGGGCGCCGTGGAGCACCTGCTGACCCAGAAAGATTGCGGCAACATGTATCTGCCCATCTATCGCCTCGTGTTCAGTTGGAACAGCAACCGCCTGGCCGACAAGCAGGTGACCCAATGCATAGAGGCCGCCAAGAGGGTGACGGTGGACAGCTGCTCGTTTCGCTCCCCCACGATTGTGCTCATCATTGGCGAGAGCTACGCCAAGCACCACTCGCAGCAGTATGGCTACGGCCTGAAGACCACGCCGCGCCAGGTGCGCCGCGAGGCGAGCGGACGGCTCACGAAGTTTAGCGACGTGGTGACCTGCTGGAACCTGACGAGCTTCGTGTTTAAGAACATCCTCTCGATGCATGTGGTGGGCGAGAAGGGCGAGTGGTGCGACTACCCCCTGTTTCCCGAGCTGTTCCGCAAGGCCGGCTACCGCGTGACGTTCCTCACCAACCAGTTCTTGCCCAAGGCGAAGGATGCCGTTTACGATTTCTCGGGCGGCTTCTTCCTCAACAACCCCACGCTCAGCGAGGCCCAGTTTAGCCTGCGCAACGACAAGACCCACCGCTTCGACGACGGGCTCATCGCCGACTACGACCGCTTGGTGGGTGACGGCAAGATCAAGCTCAAGGGCGACTCGGCCCACAACCTCATCATCTTCCACCTCATAGGCCAGCACGTGAACTACCGCACCCGCTGCCCCAACAACCGCCGCGTGTTTGGCCCCGAGGCCTACAAGGAGCGCCGCCCCGACCTCAACGACCGCCAGCGCCGCATCATGGCCGACTACGACAACGCCGTGATCTACAACGACTCGGTGGTGGACGCCATCGTGCGCAAGTTTGAGAACCAAGACGCCATCGTGATCTACATGCCCGACCACGGCGAGGAGTGCTACGAGCCCGGCCGCGGCTTCATCTGCCGCAACCACAGCGCCCGGGTCGACTGGCCGTTGGCCCACTACGAGTTTGAGATACCCTTCTGGATCTACTGCTCGCGCCGCTACGCCCGCCGCCACCCCGACGTGGTGCGCGCCGTGAAGGCCGCGAAAGACAAGCCCTTCATGACCGACGCCCTGCCCCACATGCTGGTGTGGCTGGCCGGCATCGGCTCGAAAGACTACCGCGACAGCTACAACCTGCTCTCGCCCGACTATGACGCGCGGCGCCCCAGGATATTAAAGAACAGCGCCGACTACGACGAGCTACGCCGCGGCGCGCAAACCCACAACACCCATGAATGAACCCTTGCTCACCCGTGCGGAGTGCGCCGCCTTGCGCGGCCTGGCCATCATTGGCATTTTCCTCCACAACTACTGCCACTGGCTCGGTCCGGTGGTGAAGGAGAACGAATACACGTTCTCGCAACACAACGTAGACTGGCTGACGGCCGTCATGGCGTCGCCCGACGGGCTGCTGCCGGCCCACCTCGTGTCGTTCTTCGGCCACTATGGCGTGCCCGTGTTTCTCTTCCTCAGCGCCTACGGCCTGGAGCTTAAGTATGGCCGCTCGCTGTATGCCCCCGCTTTCCGCTTCGTGGCGTACCACTGGAAGAAGTTGTTCAGCATGATGATCGTGGGCTTCGTGAGCTTCACCATCGTCGACGCCATGACCCCCGGCCGCTGGCACTACACCCTGACGCAGGTGGTGGCGCAGCTGGCCATGGTGAACAACCTGCTGCCCGACCCCGACCATAACATCTGGCCCGGGCCGTTCTGGTTCTTCGGCCTCATGCTGCAGCTCTACGCCGTGTACCGCCTGCTGCTCTACAAGCGCCACTGGGCGTGGACCGCGGGCGCCATGGTGGTGTGTCTGGGCGTGCAGCTGGCCTTCGCCCCCGAGAGCGAGGCGCTCAACTGGTACCGCTACAACTTCATGGGCGGCATGCTGCCCTTCGGCCTCGGACTGCTCTACGCCCGCTACGGCAACCGCATCATCCTGACGAACCTCAACACGCTGAGCCTGCTGGTGAGCGTGGTGTTCTGCGGGTTCATGGTGATGTGGATGAGCGCCAGCTACCTGCTGTGGTCGCTCGTGCCGCTGGTGGTGTGCATCCTCTGCGTGTATGTGGTGAAGCTCCTGTCGCAAGCCGCCCGTCGCCCCGTGGGCGCCTGGCTGATGGAGAGGCTGGTGTGGATGGGCGAGATTTCCGCTGCCCTCTTTGTGATACATCCCACCCTGCGCAAGGTGTTCATACCCATCTCGCGTCACGGCGACATCTATACCGGACTGCTGCTCTACGCCATTGCCGCCATCGGCGCGGCCTGGCTCATACGCCTCGTGATGACGAAGATACCCAAGCCACAGATGTAACACCACGAAACATCAATCGACCATGAGAATACCCGACATCGAACTGCAAAACATCAGTCGTTACCGTGGCGAGCTGATGGGCGCCGCCATGCTCTTCATCATGCTCTTCCATGTGGAGCTGGCGCGCTCCGACCTGTTCTTTGGCTTGCGCCGCATGGGTAACATCGGCGTGGACATGTTTCTCTTTCTCAGTGGCGTGGGACTGTGGTTCTCGTGGATGAAGAACCCCTCCTACAGGCATTTCTACACACGACGACTGGTGCGCATCTACCCCACGTGGCTCATCGTGGCATGCCTCTACTACATACCCCGCCTGCCGGTGCACGACCTGCGGTCGGGCGTGAACCTGGTGATGGAGATAGCCATCAACTGGAACTTCTGGTTGCACGATGAGCTCAACTTCTGGTACATTCCAGCCATCATGGCCCTTTACCTCTTCGCCCCGCCCTACATGGCCCTCATCCGCAAGCATCCCGTGTACCGGTGGCTGCCGGTGGTGATGATCATGTGGTGCATCCTCGTGCAATGGGTGACCCCCATCCACCATGCCGTGGGCCACTTGGAGATCTTCTGGAGCCGCGTGCCCATCTTCTTCATTGGCGTGAACATGGGCGAGAGCGTGCGGCAGAAGCGCACCATCGACGGCCAAGGCATCTGGATGCTGTGGATCATGTTTGCGATGGCGCTGGCCGCAAGCATCTTCCTTGAGCAGGAGCGGCACGGACGGTTCCCCCTGTTCATAGAGCGCATGCTCTACATACCGCTCACGGTGACCGCCATACTGCTGCTCAACCGCGTGTTCCGACGCCTGCCGCAATGGCTCAACCGCCAGGTTGCCCTCGTGGGCGCCCTAAGCCTGGAGTGTTACCTCATCCACATCCACTTCGTGCTCAACAAGTTGCCCCACGACTGGACCTACTGGCCTAAGTTCTTCGCCTGCCTGGCGATCACCCTCCCGCTGGCATGGGCCCTGAGCAAAGGCGTGGCATGGCTCACCCGTAGGCTGCTCGGCCGTTGGGCGTAGCCGCAAAAAGGCGACCGGAAACCCATACCGAACAGATAAAAATTGCTATATTTGCACCCTCAATTTATCGTACCCCAACATGACTGAACCACATTTTCGCCCCACGACAAAAGTGGGAATGCTGAAATCGCTGATACGGCTGATACGCCCCTCCCAATGGATCAAGAACCTCTTTGTGTTCGCTCCTGTGCTGTTTGGAGGCGCCCTGCTCGACACGCGGGCGCTGCTGGCAGGCTTGGTGGCCTTCCTCGCGTTTTGCTTCGCTGCATCGAGCATCTATTGTTTCAACGACATTCATGACGTGGCCGACGACCGTCGCCACCCCGAGAAGTGCCAGCGGCCCATCGCTAGCGGAGCCATCAGCGTGGCGCAAGCCTACGGCGTGATGGCCGTGATGATAGCGCTGGGCGTGGCCGTGACGTTCCTGTTGCCCCTCATCGGTCCCATCGCGCCCGCCGACGGGTTAGCCATCGACATGCCCACCGTGCCCGAATGGGGCGGCGTGAGTGCCACACTTTTCGTGGTGGTGTTCTACTGGTTGCTCAACCTGGCCTATTGCGTGAAGCTCAAGCAATACGCCATCATCGACGTGTGCATCGTGGCCTTCGGCTTTGTGCTGCGCATGTTGGCGGGCGGCGAGGCGGCAGGCATCGAGCTCAGCCATTGGATCGTGCTCATGGCGTTCCTCATAACCCTCTTCATGGGATTTGCCAAGCGGCGCGACGATGTGCTGCAAATGGAGCAGACGGGCGAGGCGCCAAGGAAGAACACCGTGAGATACAACTCCACGTTCATGGACCAGGCCCTCACCATCACCGCATCGGTGACGCTGGTGTGTTACATCATGTACACCGTCAGTCCGGAGGTGATGGAACGGTTCCAGACAAACAAGCTCTACCTCACAAGCATCTTCGTGCTCGTGGGACTGTTGAGATACATACAGGTGGCCGTGGTCGACAAGCGGAGCGGCAACCCCACGAAGGTGGTGCTGTGCGACCGATTCATACAGTTCGACGTACTGGCATGGATCGTTACCTTCATTCTGATCATTTATGTGGGATGACCCCCCATTGGCCGTAAGGCAAGAATCATAGCAAGATGACAACCAAACGACACACACTATACGTCTTCGACTTCGACGGGACGCTCACCACGAACGACACGCTCATCGAGTTTATACGCTACGCCAACGGCACTTGGAGCCTCGTGGGAAGCCTATGCCGTATGCTGCCCAAGCTGCTGATGATGAAATTGCACCTGCGCGACAACGGCCTGACGAAGGAGGAACTCTTCGCGCGCCACTTCAAGGGCATGACGATAGAGGCCTTCGACGAGGTGTGCCAACGGTTTGCCGCCCACCACCAAGCGTTGCTCCGACCCAAGGGAGTGGCCACCATGAGGCGCGCCATGGAACAAGGCGTACGCGTGTTGGTGGTCAGCGCGAGTGTGGACAATTGGGTGGCGCCCTTCTTCCCAGGCGTCGACGTGCAGGGAACGCAGGCTGAGGTGACCGATGGGCGGCTGACCGGACGCTTCCTGACACGCAACTGCTATGGGCAGGAGAAGGTGAACAGACTGAAACAGGCGGTTCCCGAACTGAAGAACAACCGCCAACAATATTATATAGTAGCCTTCGGCGATAGTCGGGGTGACAAAGAAATGTTAGAATTTGCAGATGAACAACATTACAAACCCTTCCGGAAATAAGCGCGAGCGTTGGGGAGAAATCCTGCGATTTGCCATAGTCGGCACAACGGCCGTGGCCATACAGTATGCGGTCTACTTGGTGATGATACACCTTGCCCACACAGGGGTGAACGTGGCCAACACCATGGCATACCTCGTTAGCTTCTTGTTCAATTTTGTTGCCTCCACACGTTACACGTTCAAGGTGAAGGCAACAGCGGGGCGTGGATTGGCTTTCGCCTTCTGCCACGTGGTAAACTACCTGTTGCAACTGCTCATGCTCAACCTGTTTGTGGAGTGGGGCGTGGGAAAAACGTGGGCGCCGCTGCCCATGTTCGCCGTCTGCGTGCCCGTCAACTTCCTCCTGGTGCGCTACTTCCTGAAGCAAGAGCGCTTGCAAAACCCATTCTACATCTTCCGCATCAAGCGTGAGGAGCGATGGGTGGCCATAGGGTCGCTCCTCTATGGCGTGCTGGTAAATATGCTGGTGATTTGCGCCTATTGGCTCGACCTCAGTCAGATCACCGACAACTACCGCAAGGTGGTGATACGCGTGTTCCACATATCGGGCTACGACCCCATCAGTTACCTGGTGCTCACCGACTGGAGCGCAGGCTACAACATCTACCGCCACCCGCTCTTGGCCTTCTTTATGTGGATTCCCTGCCAGATCAACCAAGGACTGATGGCCCTCACGGGTGTGAACTGCGACATGGCGGTGATGGCCGTCATCCTCACGTTCTGCTGCGTGTATAGCGCCGTGTTCCTCTTCCGTATCTTGCGAGAGATCATCGGATTGGCGCAAACCGACGCCACCCTGCTCACCGCTTTGCTTTTCTCCTTCGGCTATACGATGGTGGTGACGAGCGTCCCCGACCATTTCTGCCTGTCGATGTTCATGCTCATCCTCACGCTTTATGTGGCGGGAAAGAAGATGAACGCCAAACACATGTACACCAAATGGCAGACCGTGCTCTTCTTTATCATCACAGCAGGCATATCGCTCAACAATGGCATCAAGGTGTTCTTGGCCAACCTCTTCGTCAACGGCAAGAAGTTTTGGAAGCCCTCCAACCTCTTGCTGGCGGTCATCGTGCCGTCGGCTGTGATATGGATCGCGGCACGATGGGAGTGGAAAACGTTAGAGCGACCCAACTACATAGCGCGGCAAATGCAAAAGAAGGTCAAGGCCGAGCACGACAAGGAGAAAATCTACAAGGCCTTTTGCGACACCACGAAGCTAACCGACAGCACCCAGATTGCCAAGGCCGTGGACGGCATCATCAAGAAAAAGATACGCGCCAAGTTTATCCGCGACCATAAGAAGGCGTGGAACCTCCATAAGGGAAAGCCCATCGACAAGTCGGAGTTTGGGTCGTGGACCGATATTTCGACGCCGCGCGACTCCTCGCTGGTGGAGAACATCTTCGGCGAACCTATACAGCTCCATCAGGATTATGTGCTGAAAGACGTGCTCGTCAACCGACCCGTGCTCGTGCAATACCGATGGGTTTGGAACTACGTGGTTGAGGGAGTTGTCGCCTTGTTGTTCCTTGTCGGAATATGGTATGGTAGGAAGAGCCGCTACTTGTGGCTCGTCATGTCGTTCTTCGGCTTCGACATGTTCATCCATTTCGTGCTGGGCTTCGGCCTCAATGAGGTCTACATCATGTCGCCCCACTGGCTGTTCGCCATCCCCATCGCCATGGCTTACCTGGCGCAACGTGTGGAGACGACACGCCTCCGCGTGCCTTTGCGTGTGCTGACGCTCCTGCTCACCCTCTACCTCTTGGTGTGGAACGCCGTGCTCTATGTAGACTATATGCTGTAGCCGCCTTTGCGCTCTCCTCTTTATACAACCGAATAATTGTCTGGGCGACAAGTTGTTAGAAGTATATTCTTTAGATTTTTATCGTGCGCATACGCATATCTGCACGATAAAAATCCAAAGACGTTCCATTTCATGGCACGTTTTCTCGCCATGGCAGAGTCCGAGCAAGCTCGGTTCTGCTCATCTGGCTTAACGAAAACGTTCCATTTCATGGCACGTTTTCTCGCCATGGCAGAGCTGAAGCAAGCTTCGCTCTGCTCATCTGGCTTAACGAAAACGTTGGAAAGAATCCATAAAAGTATCATAACTCACACATTTCGGTCTAATGACCGATTTGGGTTAATTCATATTACTCCGTCTTTATGCTCTCCACCGGATTCTCCGTGGCTACATGCCACGACTGTGCCACTACCGTCAGAACAACTACCGCCGATACGCCCACGAAGCTCAGCGGGAAGAGCCACCAATAAATCGGCGTGTGCTCGGCGAAGCTCTGCAGCCATTGGCGGCTCAGCCAATAGCCGAGCGGTGCGGCAATGACGAACGATGCGACGAGAGGCACGCTATAGCGCACGGCAAACAACCGCACTACCGCCCCCACCGAGGACCCCATCACCTTGCGGATGCCTATCTCCTTGCGGCGGTATTCGGTTTCGAACATCGTGAGCGAGAACACTCCTATGATGGTTATTATGATGCAGATGATGGCGAAGAGCTTAACCTGGGAGATGAAGCGGAACTCATCCACGTAGGTACGCTGCAGCGCATCGTCGAAGAACTTCATCTTATAGTCGCCGTATGAGGCATCCAGACGGTTGAGCACCTTTTCTATGTCTCGCTTTGCCTCTATCTTGTCATGTCCCTCTGCCACACGCACGAAGAGATTATAGCAGCGGTCGCCCATGCGATTCATTGCCAAAGGGTCCAACACGAGGAAAGCGACGGAGAGGATGCTGTTGTCGTTGCGCACTGACTTCATCCTGAAGTTGTTGCACACTCCCACGATGAGGTAGTTATTGTCGCCCCATTCGCTCCGGCTGCCTATCGAGTCGCCCACGTGCAGCCATTTGTATTTGTCCATCATCGTGCGGTTCAGGATATACGCCCCTGTCTGGCTGTCCGACTCCTTGAAGTCGCGTCCCTCCTCAATCTTCAGTCCCATCGTGCGCAGATATCCGGGGTCGCACAGCATCACCTGCATGTTCATCGACTTGTCGCCGTTGCCGCGAAACCACACCATATATTGGTCGCCGGCACCTATTACTTCCTGTGCATACCCCACGCTCTCCACGTATGGCAGCTTCTGCAGTTCAGCCCGTATGGCAGCTTTCTTCTGACAAGCCTCCGCTGTGAGTCCGGTGAAGAGCACCTCGTTCTTGGCGAAGCCGTAGTCGCTGTTGAAGATGTAGTTCGACTGGCTCGCCATCACACCGATATATATCGCCAGGACGAAAGCCACGCAGAACTGCACTCCCATTATCGCCATGCGCAGTTTCCTGCCGCGCGGCGATAGTCCGAAGGAGCCTTTCAGCACCATTGCCGGTGTGAACGATGTGCTGTACCATGCCGGCACGACAGCCGACAGGCCACCCACAGCCAGCGCTGCCACAACCATTACAGTAGCCAGCATTGCATTTGCCCCGAAACGGATGTCTCCCGACACGAGATTCATGCAAGTCTCGCTGCGCAGGAAACCCATCACGATGAGGAAGGCTATGAGGAGACCTATAAAGGCGAAGCCCACATTCTCCATTATCATCTGCAGACGCAGACTGCTCTGCGAGGCTCCCATCACGCGGCGTGTGTTTATGCTGCGTATGCGCATCGGCACTTCGGAGAGCGTGAAGTTCAACAGGTTCAGCAGAGCTATGAACAGGATGAATACCGATGCCACGGTGAGCACATTCACCAGGTTGCGGTTGCCTTTGTCGCCAAGACCTACGCCGGAGAAATATATATCATCTACCGGGGTGAGCCGGAAGCTCTGACCGGATTCCTTCTCGAATTTCTTCTCGTCGGTATAGCCCGTCTGCCTCATCACTTCCTTCTTGAACGCACGCTCCACAGCCGCCTTGTTAGCCGGATTGTCAAGGCGCACGAAGATGTTGAAGCTCCACTCCGATGCGTCACCGGCCTCTTTCGGGTTTTCACACATGTAGAGTCCGTTGCCTATGGTGCAGTTGTCGGGCATGTCTTCGCTCACTCCAACAATGGTGATAGGCATATCCACTCCGTTTTCCTTCAGGCTGAACGTCTTGCCCACCGCCTTGTCTGTCCCGAAGAGTTTCTCGGCTGTGCTGCGGTTTACGATAGCCGTCGCCCCGTAGTCCCATGTCTTGCTGCTGCCGTACAGCAGCTTGCCGCAGAAGAATTCCACGCCGGGTTTCG
>NZ_JAXVAE010000086.1:0-57341 GCF_037460745.1 Hallella sp.
CAGTATATTTCAATTATGGATTAAGGGTGCAGCGCTACCGCTGAATAGTTACATAGTAGCCGTTCTTTCTTAATAAAACTTAATTTACTTATTCTTCTCGAAGAGAAAGTCGTAGGTTCGTTGAAATGTTTGTACCTTTGCATCCGCTATTACGAGTTAGTAGCATAATTCAAACCTAATTTAAAAGTATTTAAACAAAATGGCAACAAAAATCAGATTGCAGCGTGGCGGTCACAAGGCTTATGCTTTCTATCGCATTGTTATCGCTGACGCAAGAGCACCACGTGATGGTAAATTTACTGAGAAGATTGGTACTTACAACCCTAACACCAATCCTGCTACTGTAGATTTGAATTTCGAGCGCGCCCTTTATTGGGTCGAGAATGGCGCACAGCCCACTGATACTGTCCGCAACATCCTGAAGGCCGAAGGTGTCTACATGATGAAGCACTTGAAGGGTGGTGTCAAGAAGGGTGCCTTCGACGAGGCCGCTTGCCAGCAGAAGTTCGAGGCTTGGAAGAGCGCTAAGGACCAGAAGTTCGAGGCTGTTCGCAACAGCGTAGCTAAGGCTAAGCAGGATGCTGCTTCTAAGGAGCTCGAGGCTGAGAAGAAGATCAATGAGACTATTGCTAAGAAGGTGGCTGAGAAGAAGGCTGCCGAGGCTGCAGCAAAGGCTGAGGCTGAGGCCGCTAAGGCTGCCGAGGCTGCCGCTGAGGAGGCTCCTGCAGAGGCATAATAGACATAGTCTAACGTAACAAAGAATGTCGAATCCTATTGGGTTCGGCATTTTTTTGTATATTGTGATTTGGATTATGGTCGGCTCTGGCTATTCTTTTTTGCTGTTTGCCATTGAAAATTCAAGTTTGTGGCACATGTTTTGCTATGACTTGTAGTGAATATAAGATAGAACTGGAGGTACTAATTATGGCATTTATTGATTACTATAAAATTTTGGGAGTAGATAAGAACATTCCACAAAAAGATGTTCGTGAGGCTTATCGCAAGCGCGCTAAGCAGTTCCATCCTGATCTTCATCCAGATGATCCTAAGGCTAAGGCTAAGTTCCAGGCTTTGACAGAGGCCTACGAGGTTATTGGCGATCCTGAGAAACGCAAGAAATACGACCAATATGGCGAGAATTGGAAATCGGCTGATGCCTTTAACCAACAAGGTGGTGGTGGCAGTTATCATTGGTCAAGCGCAGGCGGTGGATCTCCGTTTGAGGGCTTCGATTTTTCAGGGTTTGGCGGTGGAGGAGGTTTCTCTAGTTTCTTCCAGGATCTCTTTGGTGGAATGGGCGGCACGTCCCGTTCACGTTCAACAGCGCGCCTGAGTACAGGTGAGATGAACGCTACGGTTAATCTTGACCTTTATACTGCATTGTTGGGCGGTCAGATCATTATCCAATTGAGTAATGGAGGCAAGCTGAAACTGAAGATTAAGCCCGAAACGCAGAATGGCACTAAAGTCCGTGTGCGTGGCAAGGGCTATGACCGAGGTGACGGTACGTTTGGCGATTTGATAATTACTTATAACGTGAAGTTGCCAACTCATCTCTCGCAACGTCAGAAGGACCTTCTTAATGAGATGAGGAATGCGTAAGGCTCCATGCCTTTAGCTTTCTATAATGACATTGTAGGTTGAAGCCTTTTCGCTTTGCCGTATTAGTAGGATAAGGCCGATGGTACAAGTGAAGAAGTTGCGATAAAATATAAAGATAAAAGAAAAAGAGGACCCAACTATAGGGTTCTCTTTTTCGTTTATGAGTTTTGGTTAATTTCTTTGAGGAAGAGTTCAGCTCGCTTCAAGTCTGCGGGCGTGTCGATTCCAACTGTTTCCACATGGGTCACACCCACTCGTATGCGATAGCCGTTTTGCAGCCAGCGCAGCTGCTCCAGGCTTTCCGCCTTCTCCAATGACGATTGTGGAAGTTGGGTGATTTGCCGAAGCACTTCACGTCGGTAAGCATAGATGCCTAAATGCTTTAGGAACGGGAACTCGCTAAGCCATGTTTCATGCTCCTTGCCACGCACAAATGGAATTACAGACCTTGAGAAATATAGTGCGAATCCATTGACATCGGTTACAATTTTGGGCGAGTTGGGGTTGTCCACACTCTCCATGTCGGCAAATGGTTTTCCGATGGTGGCAATCTGCGTGGAGGCGTCGTCGAATTGTTGGCATACCGTTTTGATTTGTGACGCTTGTATAAACGGCTCGTCACCCTGTATGTTCACAATGACATCGGCATCGGTGCTGATCTTCTCAGCCGCTTCCTCTATGCGGTCGGTGCCGCTCTTGTGGTTAGGGCTGGTCATGATGGCTTTTCCGCCGAATGATTCCACGGCCTCCTTGATACGCTCGTCGTCGGTGGCTACCCATGCCTCAGGTATTTCCTGTGTCACCTGTTCGTAAACTCGCTGAATGACGGGTTTCCCGCCTAATAAAGCCAATGGCTTTCCCGGAAAACGCGTAGAAGCGTAGCGCGCTGGGATGATAGCAATGAATTTCATGGTTTTTTGTTTTAAACGTCTTGGTATTGCAAAGGTACAATATTTGTTGGCAAAGCCATCATGTTTTTAGGCTAAAGATATCCATATGTATTGCATTTCTCAAAGAAAAGCAAGGGGGTGTGGTTTAGAATTCGTACCTTTGCACTCGTTTTTTTATTTATTATTTCATATTTATGTACAACAAACCCATGGCATTGTGCGAGCCGATGAAGTTTAAACGCTTCTCTAACAAAGGCTATGCACTCTTCGCCTGCTTGGGTAAGGTGGTTCTTGTGGGCACCTTGAGCGTTGCCACAGTCTCTCATGCCAAGGCTGAGGGAGTGAGCACCAAGGAACTTCGCCCAGACACCCTTTCCACCCAGCGCGAGGTGATGCTAAACGAAGTGAGCGTAACAGGCTCACGCGCACCGTTGACGAGAAGTCAGGCGGCGAGAATGGTTACTGTACTGGACAACAAAGAAATTCAATGTGCGCCAGTGCAAAGTGTTAACGATTTGCTGAAATACATCGCCAGTGTGGATGTTAGACAGCGTGGCCCCATTGGCGCGCAGACCGACATCAGCATCCGAGGCGGCAATTATGAGCAAATCACAGTTCTGCTCAATGGTGTTAATATTTGTGACCCGCAGACAGGGCACAACGCCTTCGATTTCCCGGTTGATGTGGCCGACATAGAGCGAATAGAAGTGCTCGAAGGACCTGCTGGAAGAGTGTTTGGCACCTCATCGTTGCTCGGTGCCATCAACATTGTTACGAAGACGGAGAAGACGAACAATGTTTCCGCCCATATCGATGGCGGAAATTATGGCTACCTCAATGGTGGAGCATCGCTCAACATTACGTCTGGAAAATGGACAAACCGCGTGTCGGGCAGTTACACGCGTTCCGATGGTTATAGCCGCAACAAAGCTGGAAAGCTCAATGCTGATTTTTATGGTGGCAAGGCTTTCTATCAGGGTGGCTATGAGGATAGTGATATAAAAGTGGGTTGGCATGCCGGGCTTAGCAGTCGCGACTTTGGCTCCAATACTTTCTATGGGACCGGTTCTGACGACCAGTTTGAGCACACCTTCAAAACCTACACAGCCGTACAGGCGGAGACGAAGCGTGGCACGTTCCACTTCAAACCGTCTATGTATTGGAACAGAAACATGGACCGTTTTGAGTATTTCCGTGGACTTGACGGTGTTAAGCCCGAAGGACTTTCGTATGGTGTGGCCTACAATTACCACCGTACCGATGTTTATGGCGTGAATCTCAATTCCTATTTCGATTGGAAGCTCGGACGCACTGCCTTCTCGGCGGAGTTGCGTAACGAAGACCTTGTGAGCACCACACTTGGCGAGCCACTCGACAACCCCAAGCATGTTCATAAGACCGACCGCGACTACACCAATGGTCTCAACCGTACCAACATCAGTTTCGCCTTGGAACACAATATCCTGCTCGAGCGGTTTACGTTGTCGGCGGGTCTTGTGGCGGTGAAAAACTCATGGAGCAACATGAATATGCGTGTCTACCCGGGTGTCGACATCAGCTATCGCATAGGCGAACACGTAAAGTTGTACGCGTCTTACAACACGTCGCTTCGTATGCCTTCGGCAACTGAACTTTATTATTCCGTAGGCGGACATAAGGCCGACAAGCATCTCAAGCCCGAGGAATTGCAGGCTTTCGAGGGCGGAGTGAAATATCTAAGTTCAGCCATTTCGGCCAGCGCAAGCGTTTTCCACAACCGTTGTAAGAACATGATCGACTGGATATGGGATAGCAGTGAGGGGGAGGATGCCGTGTGGAAATCGGTAAACTTCACCAAGATAAACACAATTGGCGTAGAGGCGCAACTCAGGCTAAACGTCCTGCGTCTTATCCCGTCTCAGCGTGTCGTTAAGCAGTTTGCCCTGCAATACACCTACCTTTATCAGGACAAGGATGAGCCTGCCACCATACAAAGCCGTTCCACGTTGGAGTATCTGCGGCATAAGGTTATCGCCAATCTCGACCTGAACCTTTGGCATAATCTCGACCTGACGGTGAAATACCGTTTCCAAAAGCGCGAGGGTAAGTTCACCACTACCGATGCTTCCGGCAACGCCGCAGTGAAGGAGTATCAACCCTACGCTGTAACTGACCTGCGTTTGGCTTGGAACGATCGTTCATATAAGGCTTATGTTGAGGCAAACAACGTGTTCGCCAAGAAATATTACGACTTCGGCAACATTCCCCAACCTGGGGCGTGGGTAATGGCCGGCGTGGCAGTGAACATCAACTTGTAAATATGTGGGTGTCTGGTAAATAAGGCGATGTTTTGTCTATTTACGAGGCACCCTTTGCTTTTCTTAAATGTGAAAGCTTAGCCATTTCCGTTTTTGATGGATACCGGGGGAGTGACTATGGTCAGGATTTTTTGCCATAAAGTTTGTTGGACATTTCCGGCAAAATAGAAAGCGAAAAAGTTGTTTTTGCAGTATTGCGTTGTCTGTGAGTGGCGCCCCATTCACCGTTTGGTATGTTTCGACTTGCGATCGGGCATGTTTCGCGTCTCGTCTGGGCATGTTTCGCGTTGCGAAAGATGGTCTTTCGCATCTCGATTAGGCATGTTTCATGGTATGGAATGTGAATGTTTGAGCGCAGAAAGTGTTGTTTAAGTTGTAAGATGCTGATTGATAGTGCTTTATGTGGATGCGCTGAGAGTCGCGTATTTGCGCCCAATATTTTTCTCGCTCAAAAGAAACGTGTAGTTTTCACTATAGTTTGTTGGCATTTTTTTTGCGTGGAAGGGTGAGTCTACAGATTTTTCCGCAACTCACCCAAGATGAAAATCTTGTCGCTTCTTGATAAATCCCCAGGATTGCTGCCTGGCTCGCCTTCGGGCACCCTCAGCCCTTGGCGTCCATAATAATCCTTCCAATAAGGGGTGATTGCGCCAGTCTTATCGTGAAACGACATAGGAATAGGCTTGAATACCAAGTTGCCTTCCTTTGTCTTATAACACTTTTGCACCAGTTCGCTGCAATACATGGCGCTGTCGGATGGCATGAAATTGAAATCGTAAGGCGTTCCAATGAATCGCAAGGCCCGTTCCACCGAACAAGCCACCCCCATGGTGTCTTTGAGCTGCGCTACCATGACGTTTTGCCGCCTTGTCATAAAACTGTCGATAGGGGAGAGGCATACCCCCTTGTGGATGGCTTCAAGGGCAAAGCCCTGGCCGTCTTTTCGGTGGAAAATGGCTACATGGTCAATACGCTTGCCTTCAAGTCCGGTGGTTACATCGGTGATGTTGTTGTCGCTCTCAGCCACACAAAAAAGCAGGTCGCCTTCAGATAGTGTGCTGGGAGCGATACGTTTGTTATTCTGTGCGCACACGCTAAGAGCATAGCACACGGCTGCCAGGGTCATACAAATCTTTTTCATGGTGTTGTTTCTGTGGGTGGTTTCGATAACCAAGTTCATATAAGAAACGTTGCAATGGCGCGTATGTTGTGTGGTGGTGGATGAAAAATTTGAGGGGGGAAGGCTGCGCCAGCAAATTTAATGAAGTGTGAGGGTACATGAGCTGGGGTTAAGGCTTTGGTTTCCCTCGATAAGTTAAAACCTTGGCTAACCCACGTAAAATAAGCCAGTTGTCCTTGTTTTGAGGCTAAAACCCCCAGTTCGGGTGTCGAAAAAATAAAAAAATGCTTAAAAAGCAATATTCGTTGGAGTATTTCTTTGTCATCTAAATCTTTTTATATAATTTTGCACTCTGTTTGGAATAAGTATCAAAATCGAAATCAAAAACAAAGAATAGCAATGTCTAAGATTTGTCAGATCACAGGTAAGAAGGCACAGATTGGTTGCAATGTGTCTCACTCAAAGCATCGCACAAAGCGCAGCTTTGACGTTAACCTTTTCAGCAAGAAATTCTACTATGTAGAAGAGGGTTGCTGGATTTCACTCAAGATCAGTGCCGCTGGTCTTCGTCTCATTAATAAAGTAGGTCTTGATGCTGCCCTGAAACAGGCTGTTGCCAAGGGTTATTGCGATTGGAAGGACATTAAAGTTATAGGAGATTAATCATCATGGCAAAGAAAGCTAAGGGTAATAGAGTGCAGGTTATTCTGGAGTGCACAGAGATGAAGAACTCTGGTCTGCCCGGAACAAGCCGTTACATCACCACCAAGAATCGCAAGAATACTCCCGAGCGTCTGGAACTCAAGAAGTACAATCCCATCTTGAAGAAGATGACTGTTCACAAGGAGATTAAGTAATCCATTGTTTAGTTAAAATTAAAAATAACACACCATGGCAAAGAAAGCGGTTGCTACCCTCCAAGAAGGTAAGACGGATGGTCGCGCATATTCAAAGGTCATCAAGATGGTGAAGAGCCCCAAGACTGGTGCTTACGTCTTCGATGAGCGTATGGTCCCTAACGAGGCTGTTAAGGATTTCTTCAAGAAATAATTTATCTTGACCTCATGCATATAAGTCGCAAGGCAAAAACCTTGCGACTTTTTTGCGTTTATGATATTGCTTAGCCACAAGTTTCTATAGGGTGAAAGAATGGTGAGGTTCCCAATCGGTCGTTAGGTCGCAATTCGGAAACGTTAGAGCCTGGCCTCATGTCCGATTGGGGGTTATGTGTTGAGTTGATGGCAAGTGCATATTGCAGCAGTCTCTCTTTACATTGAGGCTGTTGTAACAATGGTTTTGCGTGTGCGATTACGCTGTTTTTGGGGCGTTTTTAGATGGTTATTTCTCCTGCAATCGATTCGTTCATCATCTTTCGGATGAGATTGGTGTCGGTGTAGCAGGCTTGCAGGTACATCAGTTTTGTAATGGCCGCCTCTACGGTGGAATCGTAGCCCGATACCACGCCGATGTCTTGCAACTGATAGCCAGCCCCGTATCGTTTCATCTCAACCGTTCCTGCTACGCATTGGCTGATGTTCACAATGACGGCTCCGCGCTCAGCCGCTTTCTTCAAGAGGTTGAGGAACCAAGGTTGTTGTGGTGCGTTGCCGCTTCCGAACGTCCGCATGACAATGCCGCGAAGGTTCTCCAGGGTAAGCACGCCTCTAATGATGTTCTCCTGTATGCCGGGGAACAAACTCAGCACAACCACGTTGTTGTCCATGGCCATGTGGGGAGAGAGGGGCTTGCTGAAGTCGGGTGTAAGGATGTTGTGGGTGTGGAACGTGAAGTTGACGCCCGCATCGCACAAGTGTGGATAGTTGAACGACTCGAAAGCATAGAATCCGTCGGCGTTAATCTTCGTGGTGCGGTTTCCGCGAAGCAGTCGGCCACTGAAATAAACACTGACCTCCGGAATGATGGCGTGGCCTTCCTCGTTTTTCATGGCGGCCAGTTCTATGCTGGTAACAAGGTTCTCCTTGCCATCGGTGCGTAGCTGTCCGATGGGAAGTTGCGATCCCGTGAGGATAACGGGCTTGGTGAGGTTGCCCAACATGAACGATAAGGCCGATGCCGTGTAGGCCATGGTGTCGGTTCCATGCAAGATGACAAAACCATCGTAATTGTTGTAGTTGCGCGAGATGATGCGTACCAAGTTGGCCCATCGCTCAGGTGAAATGTCGCTCGAGTCGATGGGTGGCGTAAACTGGTAAACGTCAATTTGGGTCTTGATCTGGCGGAATTCAGGCATCGATTCAACCAAGTGGTTGAAATCAAGTGGTTCCAAAGCCCCTGTCAGAGGGTTGTGCCCCATGCCTATGGTGCCTCCTGTGTAAATCAATAGTACTTTATTCATCGGCTTAATATATTTATTGCAAAATTAGTCTAAAAGACCTTATATTCCAAAGATTTATGCTATTTTTGCATTAACAAATCAAAAACAATCAAACTTATTTCGAGAATGAAAGCATTTATGGACGAAAACTTCCTGCTGGAGACCGCGACCTCGCAGGATTTGTTTCACAATCACGCGGCCAAGATGCCCATCATCGACTACCATTGTCATTTGGTGCCGCAGATGGTAGCCGAAGACCATCAGTTTCGAAGCATCACTGAATTGTGGTTGGGAGGCGATCATTACAAATGGCGTGCCATGCGCACTAACGGTGTTGCTGAGAAATATTGCACGGGTAACGACACCTCCGATTGGGAGAAGTTTGAGAAGTGGGCTGAGACAGTGCCTTACACCTTCCGTAATCCCTTGTATCATTGGACCCATTTGGAACTGAAGACAGCCTTCGGCATTGATAAACTCTTGAGTCCCAGCACGGCCCGTGAAATTTTTGATGAGTGCAATGAGAAATTGAAACAGCCGGAGTATAGTGCCAGAGGCTTGATGCGACGTTATCATGTGGAATGTGTGTGTACAACTGACGATCCCGTAGATGATTTGCATTGGCACAAGGTTACGCGCGATAGCGGCTTTGAAATCAAGATGATTCCTGCATGGAGACCCGATAAGGCCATGAACATCGAAAAGCCCGACTTTTCTGATTATGTGGCTAAGTTGGGCGAGGTGAGCGATATGGAAATCAATTCGTTTGCCCTGATGGTTGACGCATTGAAAAAGCGTCATGAGTTCTTTGAGGCCAATGGATGCAAGTTGTCAGACCATGGTATTGAGGAGTTCTACGATGAGCCTTACACTGATTCGCAAATAGAGATAATCTTTGAGAAGTCGATGCGTGGCCAACAACTCTCAGCTCAGGAAGTGCGCCAATATAAGCACGCCTTCCTTAAGGTTTGCGGTGAGATGGATAGTGATGCCGATTGGACGCAGCAATACCATTATGGTGCTATTCGCGACAATAACACACAGATGTTCAATCAGTTGGGGCCTGATGCGGGTTTCGACTCTATAGGCGAGTTTAACACTGCTCGCGCTATGAGCCATTTCCTCAACGAACTCAATGAGGAGGGTAAGCTCACGCGTACCATATTATATACGCTTAATCCATGCGCCAATGAAATGATAGCCACCATGTTGGGTAATTTCCAGGATGGCGTGACGCCAGGAAAGATTCAGTTTGGGTCTGGTTGGTGGTTTAACGACCAACTCGACGGTATGACGCGCCAGATGAACGCCTTGTCGGTACTCGGGTTGCTGTCGCGTTTTGTGGGAATGCTCACGGATAGCCGCTCGTTCCTAAGCTATCCGCGCCACGAGTATTTCCGTCGCTTGCTCTGCAATCTGTTGGGCAATGATGTTGAGAGGGGATTGCTCCCCAACGACCACGAAGCTTTGGTCCGTATGGTTGAGGACATCTCGTATAATAATGCACTCCGTTATTTCAAGTTCTATTAAGGCAATTCGCTTATCAAACCGCGCATGGAGAAGCAACTCTATGTGCGGTTTTCTAATTTTGTGTACAGCTTCTGGAATATAGCTCTCTGTCTGTTCTGGTCATATCGATAGCCTGAGCGTTTCTTGATTCTTTTACCCCATATGAAAATCAATCTATTTTTTCAGCCATTTGCTTGTGATTTTCGAAAATATATAGTACTTTTGCAAAAAGATTAAATGAGCTAATTGTCACTTTGTTAATATGAAGAAAATACTTCTCTCATTCATCTTGATGGCGGTGATCATCATGATGGGCGGTTGCGCAGGGTCTAAGAAAGTCGCTTATTTTCAAAATATCGACACCCTCAGTTTGGCAGCCTCGCGCGGTCTTTATGATGCACATATCATGCCTAAGGACATGCTGACCATCACAGTCATTACCACCAATCCAGCCGCTTCAGCTCCATTCAACCTGACGGTGAGCAACACGGTTGGTACCAGCGGACAGTTGTCTACGGCTGGTGTGGGGTCGTTGCAGGGCTATTTGGTCGACAACGATGGCAACATCAACTTTCCGGTCATTGGAACGCTGCACGTGGGTGGCCTTACCAAGACGGCTTGCGAGGAATTGGTGAAGAGCAAAGTCAAGCCTTATCTTGCAGAGAAGGAGAATCCTATTGTCACAGTTCGAATGGCTAGCTATCGTGTAACGGTGACTGGTGAGGTGGCATCGCCGGGTGTGAAGCCTGTTACTACTGAGAAGATGAGCATCATTGAGGCTATTGCTCAGGCTGGCGACCTTACCATTTATGGCCGGCGCGATAATGTGCTTCTCATTCGTGAGGATGCCAATGGAGAGAAGCAGGCTCACCGTTTGAACTTGAATGATGCAAACATCATCAATTCTCCTTATTATTATCTCCAGCAGAACGACATCGTTTATGTTCAGCCTAACTCGGTAAAAGCCAAGAACTCTGCTATTGGTAGCAGCACAACGATTTGGTTCTCGTTCGTTAGCATTGCAACTTCGCTTGCGTCGTTGTTAATCAATGTGTTGAGAAATTAGTAGTGAGAAACATATTTTGAGTATGATACAAAAGATTGAAATATGAAGAAAGCCTTCTTTGGGGAGTTTCTTGTATTTCAATCTTTTTTTATAACTATAAAGGATAGTCTTGTTATTGTAAGGTATTATGGATAATAACATTCACGAGGATTGTGGCGTGGCCATGATCAGATTGCTTAAGCCGCTGAGCTACTATCAGCAGAAATATGGTACATGGATGTATGGTTTGAACAAACTGTACCTCATGATGGAGAAACAACACAACCGTGGACAGGAGGGTGCCGGATTAGCATCGGTGAAGCTACATACGCAGCCTGGTCATGAGTATATGTTTCGTGAGCGGGCGGAAGGTTCCAGCGCGATCACCGAAATCATGGGATCGGCACGTAAGCAGATAGAAGAGGCTCGTCGGTTTTGCGGCGACAGCACCGATTTCGATTATCAGGAAATGCCTTTTGCCGGCGAACTCTATATGGGCCACCTTCGTTATTCCACCACAGGAAAGAGTGGATTGAAATACGTTCATCCTTTCTTACGCCGTAATAACTGGAAGGCCAAGAACCTTTGCCTTTGCGGAAACTATAACATGACCAATGTGGAGGATATCTTCCAAAAGTTGATAAAGCAAGGGCAGTGTCCACGCATATATAGCGACAGTTACATCATGATGGAGGCCATGGGCCACAGGCTCGACCGAGAGGTGGAGCGCAACTTTGTTGAGGCGCAGCAAAAAGGGCTGGAGAACGATGCCATCACAGAGTATATAGATCAGCATGTGCTGATGGAAAATGTGCTGAAAACCACAATGGCCGATTTTGATGGAGGTTATGTGGTGTGCGGACTGACAGGTAGCGGTGAGATGTTCTCTATGCGCGATCCTTGGGGAATCCGCCCTGCGTTCTATTATAAGAATGACGAAATTGTCATCTTGGCTTCTGAGCGCCCCGTGCTTCAAACCACTTTCGACCTCGAATATGAGGATATACAGGAACTTCAACCAGGCTGCGCTTTGTTGGTTCGCAGCAATGGAGAGGCTGTTGTGAAACGCATCCTGGAACAGAGGGGTGATTATGCATGCTCGTTTGAGCGCATTTACTTCTCAAGAGGTTCCGATCAGGACATTTACAACGAGCGCAAGAAGTTGGGCGAACAGTTGACACCTCAAGTGCTGAAGACCATCGATAATGACATTGCGCATACAGTGTTCTCGTTCATTCCAAACACAGCGGAAGTGGCGTTCTATGGTTTGTTGCGTGGTTTCAAGCACTATGTAAACGAGCAGAAAATCAAAAGGATTGAGGCTTTGGGACGCATCCCGACACATGAGGAATTGGAGGATATCCTTCATGATTATGTGCGCTCGGAAAAGGTGGCCTGGAAGGATATTAAGTTGCGTACGTTCATTACTGAGGGAAATGCGCGTAACGACCTGGCAGCGCATGTGTATGACGTGGCGTATGGCAGTATCCAACCGGGTGTCGACAACCTGGTAATTATTGATGATAGCATCGTTCGAGGCACGACCTTGAAGGAAAGCATCCTTCATATTCTCGATCGTCTTCATCCCAAGAAGATTGTCATGGTGAGTTCGGCTCCACAAATACGCTATCCTGATTACTATGGCATCGACATGCCGCGCTTGGAGGAGTTTTGCGTGTTCCAAGCCACGGTGGCCCTGCTGAAGGATAAAGGTATGGAACATGTCATTACGGATACATACGAGGCGTGCAAGGCTGAGTTGGAGAAGCCTGTCGGTGAGATGCGCAACTGTGTGCGCGACGTGTATGAACCATTCACAGTCGAGGAAATCAACTGTAAGATTGTTGAGATGTTGCGTCCAGAGGGCATGACCACACCTATCGAAATTGTGTTCCAAAGCATCGATGGACTGCATTCGGCCATACCAAACCATAAGGGCGATTGGTACTTCACGGGACACTTCCCCACGCCGGGAGGAACGCGTCTGTGCAACCAGGCGTTTGTCAATTACGTGGAAAGAGTATGGAAGTAACGCCTTTTTCCAGTTTCTTGACGTGGATTTAGGAATATAATGCGTAATTTTGTAGATTGAGAAAAAATAAGATAAACAACAATAGAAGATGAAGAAAGTAACCTTGGTACTATCAGACGGGACGCGCTTCCATGGCAAATCGTTTGGCTATGAGAAACCTGTCGCTGGTGAAGTGGTGTTCAACACGGCCATGATGGGATACCCTGAGTCGCTCACGGATCCGTCGTACGCTGGCCAGATCCTGACGTTCACCTTTCCTTTGGTAGGCAACTATGGCGTGCCTCCATTCACGTTGGAGGCCAACAAGTTGCCCAGTTTCATGGAAAGCGACAAGATTTATGTGGCTGCCATAATATGCGCTGATTACAGTGAAGAATACAGCCATTGGAATGCTGTAGAGAGCTTGTCCGACTGGTTGAAGCGTGAACATGTGCCTGGCATTACAGGCGTTGATACGCGCGAACTGACCAAAGTGCTCCGTGAGCATGGAGTAATGATGGGAAAGATCCTTTTTGACGATGACGAAGAGG
Source organism: Hallella sp. (assembly GCF_037460745.1). Taxonomy (NCBI): domain Bacteria; kingdom Pseudomonadati; phylum Bacteroidota; class Bacteroidia; order Bacteroidales; family Prevotellaceae; genus Hallella; species Hallella sp. The sequence goes on from NZ_JAXVAE010000086.1 coordinate 13,361, forward strand.
TGCCGGAGGCCGACTACGAGGGCGTCAACTTTGTCGACAAGGTGTCGTGCAAGGAAATCATCCGCTACAATGAGGGAGCTGGTAAAAAGGTGGTGTTGGTCGATTGCGGCGTGAAAGCCAATATTATTCGTTGCCTCATTGAGCGTGGAGTAGAGGTGGTGCGTGTGCCTTGGAACTACGATTATACAGGCATGGACTTCGACGGTCTGTTCCTCGGCAACGGTCCTGGCGACCCAGACATGTGCCAAGAGGCTGTGGATGTTATCAAGAAACAAATGAGCATGAGCCGTAAGCCTATCTGCGGTATCTGCATGGGTAACCAATTGCTGAGCAAGGCAGCTGGCGCTACCATCTATAAGCTGAAATATGGTCACCGTAGCCACAACCAGCCTGTGAGACTGGTGGGAACGGACAAGTGCTATATCACGTCGCAGAACCATGGTTATGCCGTGGATGGAAAGACGTTAGGCAGCGAATGGTCGGAGTTGTTTGTCAATATGAATGATGGCAGCAATGAGGGTATTCGCCATAAGACGAACCCTTGGTTCACATCGCAGTTCCATCCGGAGGCTTGCAGCGGCCCTGTGGACACCATGTTCATGTTCGATAAGTTTATTGAGGAATTGAATGCTTGAGCAACTAACGTAATATTGAAATCTCATGAAGGATTCTAACATAAAAAAAGTCCTCCTCCTTGGTTCAGGTGCACTGAAGATCGGTGAGGCAGGCGAATTTGACTACTCAGGCTCACAAGCCTTGAAAGCTTTGCGCGAAGAGGGCGTGGAGACGGTTCTTATCAACCCCAATATCGCCACCGTGCAGACATCGGAAGGTGTGGCAGACCATATCTATTATTTGCCCGTTCAACCCCATTTTGTGGAGCGCGTTATCCAAAAGGAGAAGCCCGATGGTATTCTCTTGAGCTTTGGTGGACAGACCGCCCTCAACTGTGGTGTGGAGCTCTATGAGCAAGGAATTTTGGAAAAGTATGGCGTTAAGGTACTCGGAACGCCCGTACAGGCTATTATGGACACAGAGGACCGCGAGTTGTTCGTGGAGAAGCTCGATGAGATTGATGTGAAAACCATCAAGAGCGAGGCCTGCGAGAACATGGAACAGGCTCAGAAGGCCGCTAACGATCTGGGCTATCCAGTTATCGTGCGTGCTGCGTATGCGTTGGGCGGACTGGGTTCTGGATTCGCAAACAACGACGCTGAGTTGCAGAAAATCTGCGAAAAGGCATTCTCGTTCTCCCCTCAGGTCTTGGTGGAGAAGAGCTTGAAGGGCTGGAAAGAAATAGAGTATGAGGTGGTTCGCGACCGTTACGACAACTGTATTACAGTGTGTAACATGGAGAACTTCGACCCGCTGGGCATTCATACCGGTGAGAGTATCGTCATTGCTCCGTCGCAAACGCTGACCAATTCTGAGTACCACAAGTTGCGTGCTCTGTCTATCAAGATTGTTAGACACATTGGCATTGTGGGTGAGTGTAACGTGCAGTATGCTTTCGACCCCGCCAGCGAGGACTATCGTGTGATTGAGGTCAATGCTCGTTTGAGCCGAAGCTCTGCTCTCGCCTCTAAGGCTACCGGATATCCTTTGGCTTTTGTGGCCGCTAAATTAGGCATGGGCTATGGTCTCTTTGAGTTGAAGAACTCGGTTACTAAGACCACTAGCGCATTCTTTGAGCCTGCGCTCGACTACGTTGTTTGTAAGATTCCAAGATGGGATTTGAGCAAATTCCGTGGCGTAGACAAGGAACTGGGCTCTTCTATGAAGAGTGTCGGTGAGGTGATGGCCATTGGCCGCAATTTTGAGGAGGCCATCCAGAAGGGTCTTCGCATGATAGGTCAAGGCATGCATGGATATGTGGAGAACAAGGAATTGGAAATTCCCAATATCGACGAGGCGCTATGTGAGCCTACAGACAAGCGTATCTTTGTTATCTCTAAGGCCATGCACAAGGGCTATACGATTGACCAGATACATGAGTTGACGAAGATTGACAGATGGTTCTTGTACAAATTGAAGCATATCATCGATATCGATGAGCGTCTGAAGACCAAGAATGTGAACACATTGGATCGTGACTTGTTGCGCGAAGCTAAGGTTTATGGCTTCACAGACTTCCAGATTGCTCGCGCCATTGGTCTTGAAACGGAGATGGGCAACATGCATAAGGCTATGCTCTTGGTGCGTCGCCAGCGCAAGTCGTTTGGCATTGTGCCTGTCGTTAAGCAGATCGATACCTTGGCTGCTGAGTATCCTGCACAGACCAATTACCTTTATGTTACCTATGCGGGTGTTCAAAGCGATATCTCGTTCAGCAATGATCGTCAATCTGTCATCGTGTTGGGATCGGGTGCTTATCGCATCGGTTCATCGGTTGAGTTTGACTGGTGCGGTGTGCAGGCGCTGAACACCATCCGTAAGCAGGGCTATCGCAGCATCATGATCAACTACAACCCGGAGACCGTGTCGACCGACTACGATATGTGCGACCGCCTCTATTTCGATGAGTTGACGTTCGAGCGTGTGATGGATATCATTGAGATGGAAAATCCACATGGTGTCATCGTGTCTACAGGTGGACAGATTCCCAATAACCTTGCGATGCATCTTGATGCACAGAATGTGCCCATTCTTGGTACTTCTGCTAAGGATATTGACAATGCTGAGGACCGTGCTAAGTTCTCAAGTATGCTGACTCGCAATGGTATCAACCAACCGGAATGGAGTGCTTTGACAAGCATGCAGGATATTGATCAGTTTGTTGATCGCGTGGGATTCCCCGTGTTGGTTCGCCCCAGCTACGTATTGTCGGGTGCTGCCATGAACATTTGTTCGAACAAGGAGGAATTGGAGCGCTTCCTTCAACTTGCTGCCAATGTTAGCGTTGACCATCCTGTTGTCGTGTCTAAGTTCATTGAGCACGCCAAGGAGATTGAGTTTGATGCAGTAGCACGCAATGGTGAGATTCTGGCTTATGCCATATCTGAGCACATTGAGTTTGCTGGTGTTCACTCAGGTGATGCGACTATTCAATTCCCGCCTCAAAAACTGTATGTTGAAACGGTGCGCCGCATCAAACGCGTAGCCCGTAAGATTGCTGAGGAGCTGCATATTTCAGGTCCGTTCAACTGTCAGTTTATGGCTCGTGAGAACGATATCCTGGTTATCGAGTGTAACCTTCGTGCCAGCCGTTCGTTCCCGTTTGTGAGCAAGGTCTTGAAGCTCAATCTTATTGATTTGGCAACAAAGGTGATGCTTGGTGTTCCTGTTGAGAAACCCAACAAGAATCTCTTCGATCTTGATTATGTGGGTATTAAGGCATCTCAGTTCAGTTTCAATCGCTTACAGAAGGCCGATCCTGTATTGGGAGTCGACATGAGTTCAACGGGTGAAGTGGGTTGTTTGGGCGACGATACTAACCAAGCATTGCTTAAGAGCATGCTTTCTGTGGGTCATCGCATTCCTGCTCACACTGTGCTTCTTTCTACAGGTGGTGCTAAGCAGAAGGCTGAGATGCTTGATGCGGCCAAGGAGTTAATCAAGAATGGTTACGAGTTGTATGCTACCGTTGGCACCAGCAAGTATCTTACCGAGAACAATATTCCTAACACAATGGTTTATTGGCCGTCGGATGAGAACAAGACTCCGCAGGCCTTGGATCTGCTTCACGACAAGAAGATCGACATGGTGGTTAACATTCCAAAGGACTTGACTCCTCGTGAGTTGACCAACGGTTATAAGGTTCGCCGCGCAGCTGTTGACTTGAATGTGCCGTTGATCACCAATAGTCGTCTTGCTTCAGCGTTCATCCATGCATTCTGCACCTTGAAGCCAGAAGATATTGACATTAAGTCATGGGAAGAGTATTAGTAGATTAAAACAAATCGTTTGATTTGTAACTTATAAATGCCACTTTCATGTTGTCTGCAATTGACGGCGTGAGAGTGGCTTTTTTATGTACTAAAAACAGGAGTCGCCTTGAAGAAATGGCTTTTAATGAATTGGAGATTGTGCCACGCCTAATACGGGATTTCATAATGCCGGACAGTTTGTTTTGTCATGTCGAACAACGGTCTTGTGCTATGACGAATTGGAGAGTTCATTATGATGTGCTTGGAGTTGCATGCTGATGTAGTTGTCGTCGTAGGCAGGTTCAGATATAGTTGCCGCATGCCTAAATATGAAAAAATCATTGAAGATACGATACACGCTTTTAGAGTTCTGGTTAGAGCTATTTCCTGGTGATGTAAGAGCAGGGATTGGAATCGTGCAGAAATCGTATTGTGTGATGTAAGAGCAGCCTGTGGTTAACGTTATGGAATTGTTTGGGAAAGCGTAGTCTTTGTCTTTCGATGGCCATTCATCAGTTTTACCAATGGCGGAACAGCTCGAAACCGAATGTTGCGCCAATGGCCCTATTGCCTCGGCCGTTGCTAACGAAGAGTCCAAGCGACATGAGGCGGCATGTTAAGCCGTATCCCACTTCCACGTATGGGTGCGCTCTCTTTACATCGAGTGCGGAAACATATACCCTTTCCATTTCCACGTAACGTCCAACCCATGGAATCCAACTTAACAAAAGCAATGGACTCTCATAGGTTAAGTTGGCTCTGACGTAATATTCCGACATGTTGTAAGTGTCACCTCTCAGCAGTTCAAACTCACCATTCGTATCGTCGTTCCATCCTCCAGGTAGGTTGTTCTCCCTGAAATTCTCATAGTTAAGGAAGTAGGCGTCACGATCCTTGTTGGTGTAGAAACCCGTTCCCAGTCGCATCTTCCATGATTGCAACTGGTTTACTTGGTAAACGTAGTCGGCGTTGAGCTCCCATCGTTCATAGCCGGTATTGGCTTTTGCAAATCCTTTGATACCTCGGTCATAGTCGAGGGAGAGGATAGGCCCATTCCATCCTATGGGTCGATATTGTATTTCAACCACAGGGGCGAATGATATATATTTCTTTTCCCACGCAAACTTGTCGAAATCGCTCTTGTGAACGGCCGATTTCCGTTGAAAGAGCGAACCCAACTGAATACTCCATTTGTCAGAAAGGTCGTAGTTGACAATTGCCCTAACCTCCGTCTGCTTAAACTCATTCAACCGTCCATAGTCGTATAGCGTGCTATCAGGATTAGCTTGTTCAATCTTTCTTCTTACCGATGCATTTTGAATGTGATTTCCATTGTTCCATTCCAACTTGAGGTATCCGTTGCGCCGCTTGTTGAAATAATAGTAGACGGGTAATCGGAAATAGAACTGGTGTTGCTTAAAAGCGTATCCTGCGTTGAGGCGTAAGGACAGCTCTGAGTTTTGTGAGAATTGGTAACTGGCACGGATGTCGAACTTATATGTGAAGCCACGTCGGTTGTCGTAGCCCATGTACAGTGGATTTAGTACAGGGTTAAGACGAATGTATCCTTGGTTGTTGAGGCCAAAATGAGTTCTTACTCGATTGAACACGTTATCGCCAACCACATCCCATAATACGTCTTTTCCAAAATTGCGTTTCTTCTTTTCGTTTTCGTTGTTGGCAGAACTTGTTCTTATAGAGTCTTTTACCCGTTGTTGTTCAAGTAACTTATCGTAAACGGCTTGTTCGTTTTTGTTGAGTGGCTCGGGCCTTATTTGGCATAGTTTTTCGTATTTCGTGAGTGTGGTGTCTGCTTGTAGGGTATTGGTTAGTCCATATCTCGCCATGTATTTTCCTGTTACTTTGCTTTGTAAAAACATGAACCTTATGTCCACTTCGCATCGCGAGGGTATGAGTGGGGCGGCATCTCCCTTTCCCATGTCTATATGCATTTGGAAGTTAGTCATGTCGTATTCTCCTGTTAAGTCGCACGACACGATGCGTCCACTTTGCGTGTCCACAATAGCTGTGCCAATCACCAGTTGCGTGTTTTTTCGTTTTGGGGTGATTGTCAGTAAAGTTTTTCCATTTGCAGACTGACTCATCTGATACTTATAGAACCGATGGTTGGCTGCGTGGAAGGGTGAGATGATGGTGTTGTCGATGATGGTCTCACTATAAATCTTGGGCGTTAGATACCTCAACATCACGTCGAACGTGCTTCGTTGGTGTGGCACGGTAGTTAAGTTGATGAGGTTCTTGCTTTCGTAATGGTGTTTGCCTTTTCGATAGAGGATGTTGTAAGTTTCTCCAACAAACTCACGCTCGTTCCTATGGGCAATGGCATACACCGATGGAACCAACATTAGGGTAGGGTTCTTTCGGTGTATTCGTAGATAAAATTTTGTGTAGGCGTAGCTCGTGTCGTGTGGGTTCGCGTTTGTGTCCGTACGACTGGCATATTGGTATATGCGCTCCAATAGGGCGCGATCAGCTTGAACCTTAGGGTCTTGATTGGTGATTTCCGCATCCTTATGATGCGTAATGCTCGTTTTTTTCTCAGGAACGGGAGTGTGTCCTTGTATTTGAGGGCAAGCAAAAAGTATGCACACAAGGAGCCATGTGATGCTCCTTGTGCGCCTGTTTTTGTCAAGTGACTTGCTTGCTTGATAGAACATGATGCTTTCCTCCCGTCACTTTTAGGGGCTTGTTTAGTGATCGAGCTCGTCCAACTCCAGCCAGCGCATTTCTTTCTCATCGAGTTCGTCGTTGACCAGCGGTAGGCGTTTGCTTTTTTCAGTTATCTCGTCCACCGATAGCGTTCCGGAGCTCAAAGCCTCTTCGATGCAGGCTTTTTCCTTTTCCAAGGCTTTTATTTCCTTTTCCAGTTGCTCGTATTCGCGCTTCTCCTTGTACGACATGCGTCGCCTGTCGTCGTGATGATAGTCTTTTTTCTTCGCAACCTTAGTGTTAGCGACCTTGTTTTGCTGGGCCGTTTCTTCCTCCTTCGATTTCAATGACTTCCATTCACGGTACTGTGTGTAGTTGCCGGGGAAGTCCTTAATTACACCATTGCCTTCAAATACCAACAGATGGTCGACCACCTTGTCCATGAAATATCGGTCGTGGCTGATGATGATAACACATCCGGGGAAGTCTTGCAGATATTCTTCGAGCACCTGCAGGGTCTGAATGTCGAGGTCGTTGGTAGGCTCGTCGAGCACCAAGAAGTTGGGGTTGCGCATCAGTACGGTACATAGGTACAACTTTCGTCGCTCGCCTCCACTCAGTTTGTAAACATAGTTATGCTGCTCTTCTGGTGGAATCATGAAGTAGTTGAGAAACTGCGATGCCGTCATCTTCCGTCCACCGCCCAAGTCGATATAGTCGGCAATGTCGGTAATTACGTCAATCACCTTCTCGTTCTCATCGAACTTTAGTCCCTCTTGTGAGAAATAGCCAAAGCGCACCGTCTCGCCAATGTCGAATTTTCCAGAGTCGGAAGGCGTGAGCCCCAATAGCATCTTCACGAAAGTCGACTTTCCTGTGCCGTTGTTTCCCACGATTCCCATCTTCTCAAAGCGTGCGAAGTTGTAGTAGAAATTGTCGAGGATCACCTTTTCCTGCCCATTGTCCTCAAATTTTTTTGATACGTATTGGCATTCGAATATTTTCGATCCGATATATACGTTGCTAGCTTTGAGGCGCATCTGCCTATCCTCAATGCGCTGCTTGGCTTTTGCTTCCAGTTCATAGAACGCCTCTTCCCTGTATCGCGCCTTGTGTCCACGTGCCTGTGGCATGCGCCTCATCCATTCAAGCTCTGTGCGATAGAGGTTGTTGGCTCGAGCGATCTCTGCCCGTTGGTTGTCGATGCGCTCCTGTCGCTTGTCGAGATAATAACTGTAGTTGCCACGATAGCTGTAAATGCGATTGTCGGCCAGTTCCAATATGATGTTACATACGTGGTCGAGGAAATAGCGGTCGTGGGTCACCATAAGCAGGGTAAGGTTGGAACGCGACAAATATCCCTCCAACCAAACAATCATCTCCAGGTCGAGATGGTTAGTCGGCTCATCGAGCAGCAGGAAGTCGGGATCGTTAAGCAATGCGTTTGCCAAGGCCACGCGTTTCTGTTGTCCACCGCTAAGTTGTCCCATGGGTTGCTGCAGGTCGGTGATGTGCAGTTGGGTCAGTATTTGCTTGGCTCTCAACACCTTCTCTTCGTTGCCTTGATGGTTGAAGCAAGCATCGAGCACCGATTCCTCGGGGTCGAACTTAGGCGACTGCTCCAAGAAACCGATGCGCAGGTCGTTGCGCCAAATGATGGAACCGCTCTCGTAGCCCTCATGTCCGGTGAGTATCGACATGAGCGTTGACTTGCCCGTTCCGTTTTGGGCAATCAATCCCACCTTTTGTCCTTCGGCGATAGAAAACGAAATATCCTCAAACAAGACCCTCGCTCCGAAGCGCTTGGTCAGGTTTTGAATGTCCAAGTAGGGTGTCATAGCTTCTTAAGAATATCATCAATATAGTCAAGCACTTCCTGGCGGCCGGTTTTGGCTTCCGAACTGGTTACGAAGTAGGGTGGAGGAGTCTCCCATGTGTCGAGCAACGAGTCGATCCATGCCTTAGCGTTGGCTCTGGCGCGTCCACCACTCAATTTGTCGGCCTTTGTGAAGATGATAGAGAACGGAATTTGCGAGAGCCCGAGCCAGTCGATAAACTCGCGGTCGATCTTTTGTGGATCGTGCCTGATGTCGATGAGCACAAAGAGGTTCACCAGTTGCTCGCGTTGTAGGATATACGTGCGGATCATTCTGTCCAACTGTTCCTGTACCTTTTTGGAACGCTTGGCATATCCGTAGCCTGGCAAATCCACCAGATACCACTCCTTGTTGATGATGAAGTGGTTGACAAGCAACGTCTTACCCGGTGTGGCACTGGTTTTGGCCAGTCCCTTATGGTTGCATAGCATGTTGATGAGCGATGATTTTCCCACATTGCTTCGACCAATAAATGCGAACTCGGGTTTGTTGTCTGACGGGCACATGTTGACGTTGGGTGCCGATATAACGAATTGTGAGTTTACAATGTCCATAATGATATTGATTTTATGCAAAGGTAGTGAATATTGTTGGAAAAAGCTAAAAAATATGTATGTTTCTATGTGTACTGTTGGTAAAAAGCAGTATCTTTGCAATCTAAAGTTTAATTCCTTGAAGCCACAGCGTTTACTTTTTCCCATCCTAATAGCCTGCCTGTTAGCATCGTGCAGCGCCACCAAGTTTGTTCCAGAAGAGAAATATCTTTTGGAAAGTGTTCAAGTGAAGAGTGGAGAGAAAGGGTTTGACGCTTCTTCCTTGGCTCCATATATTCGCCAAAAGGCCAATTCCAAATGGTTCTCGGTGTTTAAGATACCCATGGCCACTTACGCCTTGTCGGGACGTGACTCCACTAAATGGATAAACCGCACCCTGCATCGCATTGGTGAGAAACCCGTGGTGTACGATAGTGTGCAGGCTCGCTTGTCGGTGGAGGATCTTCGGCAGGCCATGGTCAACCAAGGTTATATGCACGCTGTCGTAGATTTGCGTACGAAGGTGAAGGGCAAAAAACTGAAGGCCATTTATACGCTGCATCCGGGCACACCCTATTTCATCGACCGGATGTCGTATAACATTGAGGATTCGGCCGTTGCCCAAGTGCTTCTGAATTACCAGAAAAGCCAGATGGCGAAGGGAAGTAAAGGCATGGGCGACGGATTGCGCTCTGGCGACCGTTTCGTCGTGTCGCGTTTGAACGATGAGCGTAAGCGCATCACTACCATCTTGTTGGACTCAGGCTTTTACAAATTTCACAAAGACTATATTCTGTTCGATGCAGATTCCTCAAGTAAGGACAACCAGGTGAATCTCACTCTCCACCTGTTGAAATACCGTGAGAACAACAATTCGCCTGCAACCAACCATCCGCGATATTTCATTCGTTTCATTGACTACCATCAGGGTGGTGAGGGACCGTTGCATTTGCATCGTTCGGTGATGGAAAACGCTACCATGTTGACTGAAGGAGCACCCTTCAGCGCTTCGGATTTGCAGGCCACCTACAACAAGTTTGCCCGTTTGCAAGCGGTTAGATATACGAACATTCGTTTTGCAGAGGTTCCCGATACGACACTTCTCGATTGTGACATCTTGGTGAGCACGCAGAAGCCTTCCACCATTTCTTTCCAACCCGAGGGTACCAATACGGCAGGCGACCTTGGCGCAGCTGCTTCGCTTACCTACGTCAATCGAAACCTTTTCAGAGGAAGTGAGCAACTCAGTCTTCAGTTTCGTGGGGCCTTCGAAGCCATCACGGGCCTTGAAGGCTATCACGATGAGGATTATGAGGAATATAGTGTTGAGGCCAAGTTGACCTTCCCGCGCTTCATGGCGCCATTCCTTTCGCGCTCTTTTTGCAAGCGAAGCAACGCAACGTCGGAACTTGCTGTGGCATGGGACTTGCAGAATCGTCCTGAGTTCCACCGTCGAGTTTTCTCGGCGGCGTGGCGCTACCGTTGGTCTGACACTCCCCGTCATCTGAATTTCCGTCTCGATGCGCTCGATTTGAACTACGTTTATATGCCTTGGATCAGCGAGAAGTTTAAGCACGACTACCTCGACAGCGTATCGAACCGAAATGCTATTCTTCGTTACAATTACGAGGACCTTTTCATCATGAAGATTGGCTTTGGCCTGACCTATAACAATGGAGTCGATGCCATTCGTGCCAATGTTGAGACAGCAGGCAACTTGCTTAGCGGTATCTCGCGTGTTGCGGGTTTCAAGAAGAACAGCAGCGGACAGCACACGTTGTTCAACATCGCCTTTGCCCAATATGCCAAGTTCGATTTCGATTTTACACGCCTCATCCAATTTGATAGTCATAACGCGTTGGCGCTTCATGGCGGCTTTGGCATAGCTATCCCGTATGGCAATAGTAGCGTGCTTCCCTTTGAGAAACGCTATTTCTCAGGAGGAGCCAACTCCGTTCGCGGATGGGGGGTGCGCCAACTTGGTCCGGGTAAGTTCCGTGGTACCGACGGCCGCATCGACTTCATCAACCAGACGGGCGATATGAAGCTTGACCTGAACATGGAGTATCGCACCTTCCTGTTCTGGAAGTTTAATGGCGCCGTGTTTGTCGACGCAGGAAATATCTGGACCTTGCGTAACTACCAAGAACAGCCTGGTGGACAGTTTAAGTTTAATGAATTTTATAAGCAGATTGCGGTGGCCTACGGTTTGGGCTTGCGCCTCAATTTCGACTATTTCATCCTTCGCTTCGACATGGGTATGAAGGCCGTCAATCCTGCTTACACCAACCAGCGTGAGCATTGGGCCCTGTTTAATCCCGTTTTCAGTCGCGATTTCTCCTTCCATTTTGCTGTTGGCATGCCCTTCTAACACAGATGCCCTAAGTTTGCCTGAAGGGACAGAGTGGTGATGTGGATTGTGAATAATGAGGTTAAAAACCATAACAAACTACATCTAAAACTACACATTTCTTTTTCACGGCAGAAATATTTGGCGCAAATGAGCGATTTTTAGCGCGTGTATGCAATTTGCTAATAATCAGCGCATTATGTATTTATCTTTATATCTGCTATATCGTTTGTTGCCTTCCGCATTACCGTTAGGCATGTTTCGTAGTGCCAAACATGCCCAACGGTAATGCGATACCTACTCAACTGAGGCTCGAAAGATGCCTAACGCCACTTCGATAGACCATGTTTCGCAATGGCATTGCTTGTTTGCGCCCTCATGTTGTTGTAAAAATGTCGATTTCCTCTTCTATTTCATCTCAAAACTAAGACTAACTTTTTGGCAATAAAAATCAACAATTTTGATCGTTATCATGTTTGTTTTCAAAGTTTGATGATTCGGCTATAATGAGTGAAAGAATAAAACCCATGATGGCTTATTGGAGGGTTTGGGGACGTTGTTTGCCGTAATATGCCTTGATTTTTGCGCAAATGTAGCGTGTGTGGTTAAAAACCCAACCCAATGTAGGTATTGTCATTCGTTTTTTTTGTAACTTTGCGAAAAATGAAGGCCTTGCGCCCCAACAAAGCTATGAGACGAATCAGCATATTACTTTTAACGATGCTTTTGAGCGTGATAATGGTTCATGCGCAGAAGCGAGAGTTTCGTGGAGCTTGGATCCAAGCAGTTAATGGACAATTCATGGGCATGTCGACCCGTCAGATGCAGCAAACTCTGACCTATCAGCTCGATGAACTGCAAAAAGATGGAGTGAACGCCATCATATTCCAAGTGCGCCCCGAGTGTGACGCTCTTTACGAGAGCCAGTTGGAACCCTGGAGTCGTTTCCTCACCCGCCAACAAGGTCGCGCCCCGCAGCCTTATTGGGATCCCTTACAGTGGATGGTGGAGCAATGCCATCAGCGTGGCATGGAGCTCCATGCTTGGATCAATCCGTTCAGAGCCAAGACAAAAGGCACTACCGCGCTTGCGCCCAACCATGTGGTGAAGCGCCATCCGGAGTTGTGTTTCGCCTATGATGGTCAGTACCTTCTCAACCCAGCCTATCAAGCCAACCGCGATTACATCTGTAAGGTGGCCGAAGATATTGTGTCGCGTTACGACATCGATGGATTCCACATCGACGATTACTTCTATCCTTATCCTGTGGCCGGCCAGGCCATTCCCGACCAGGCGCAGTTTGAGGCCGACCGACGTGGCTTTTCGTATATTGGCGATTGGCGTCGCGATAATGTCAACTTGTTCATCAAGCAGTTGTATGAGACCATTCATCGTTGCAAGCCTTGGGTGAAATTTGGCGTCTCTCCCTTCGGTATTTATCGCAACCGCAAGTCCGATTCGCAGTTGGGCTCGCTGACCAGCGGCCTGCAAAACTACGACGATTTGTATGCCGATGTGCTGACGTGGATCGACAACGGCTGGGTAGATTATTGTGTTCCGCAGATCTATTGGCAGATAGGCCACCCCACAGCCGACTACGAGACGCTCATCAAATGGTGGGACAAGCATGCTTCGAAACGCCCGCTTTTCATTGGTGAGGATGTGGAGCGCACGTGCAAATATCCTGACCTGATGGATTCGAGAAGTCATCAGATGGCTGCTAAGCATGCCCTCCATCAGGACATGCGCCATGTGCAGGGCACCGTATTGTGGTATGCCAAAGCCGTAGTCGACAATATTGGCAACTATGGCATGGTGCTGAGAAACCATTGCTGGAAGTACCCTGCGCTGCAACCTTTGATGCCCTTCATCGACAGCAAGCGTCCTAAGTCGCCGCGTAAGGTGAAGCCCGTTTGGACAAGCGGTGGCTACATTCTCTTCTGGCAGGTTCCTAAGGGAAAGAACTGGGGCGATATTGCCAATAAGTTTGTGATCTATCGTTTTGCCAAAGGTGAAAAGATCAACCTGGAGGACCCGTCGAAGATTATCGCCATCACCGACAAGACCATGTACCAGTTGCCTTACCGCAATGGTTCGCAGAAGTTTACCTATGTTGTCACGGCGCTCGACCGATTGCAGAACGAGAGCAAGGCAAAGAAGGTAAAGGTGAAACTGTAAGTGAGCGTAAGCATCGCTTGGGTAATAAAGATTGTTGAATATGGTCAATGAATATCAGATAAGGGTTCTTCCGCAGGTAGCGTACAATGAGCAAGGTCTCGTCGACTTTTTGGCTCGTGACAAGGGATTAGACGCTCGCACCATTCAGCGTGTGCGTGTGCTACGACGTAGCATCGACGCCCGTCAGCGCACCATCTATGTCAATTTGTCGGTACGGGTTTATGTCAACGAACTGCCGCAGGACGAAGCTTATGTGCCTACCGTTTATGGTGATGTGTCGGATCGTCCGCGTGTTGTTGTGGTGGGTCTGGGGCCTGGTGGCCTGTTTGCCGCCTTGCGCTTGGTGGAACTGGGCTTCAAGCCAGTGGTGTTGGAGCGTGGAAAGGATGTACACGAACGCAAGAAAGACATGGCTTTGATAACCAAGACGCAGCGTGTGGACCCTGAGAGCAACTACTGTTTTGGCGAGGGTGGTGCTGGCGCTTACAGCGATGGCAAACTCTATACGCGAAGCAAGAAGCGTGGGTCTACAGAAAAGATCCTGAATGTGTTTTGCCAGTTTGGCGCTTCCACGTCGATTTTGGCTGATGCCCATCCCCATATTGGTACAGATAAGTTGCCGCGTGTCATTGAGAACATGCGCAACCAGATCCTACAAAGTGGGGGAGAGGTCCACTTCCAAACCAAGATGACGTCGCTACTGATGGAAGGCGATACCGTAGTGGGTGTTGAGGCTGTGGATCAGGTTACCGGTCAAGAGCAGGTGTTCCGCGGCCCTGTGATTTTGGCTACCGGTCATAGTGCGCGCGACGTATACCGTTTCCTCCATAAAGCCCATGTGGAGATGGAAGCCAAGGGAATTGCTGTGGGCGTTCGCCTGGAGCATCCCGCGCAACTCATCGATCAACTACAATATCACTCAAAGCAGGGCCGCGGCAAATATCTGCCCGCAGCTGAATATTCCGTGGTGACACAGGTTGATGGCCGAGGCGTTTATTCGTTCTGCATGTGTCCTGGTGGTTTTGTCATACCCGCCGCCACCGGACCTGAGCAAATCGTGGTCAACGGCATGTCGCCCAGCAATCGTGGCACAAAATGGAGCAACTCGGGCATGGTGGTCCAGTTGGAGCCAGACGATGTAAGGGCTATGCCTCCTTTGTTGAGTGAGGCTGAACCGGTCTCGGACGATGCAGTGCTCAGCATGATGCATTTCCAAGAACAGCTTGAGAAGATGTGTTGGCAGCAAGGCAACCGACAACAGACGGCACCTGCCCAGCGCATGGCCGATTTTGTTAATAATCGCCTTAGCTATGATCTCCCTGCCAGCAGCTATGCTCCAGGCTTGATCAGTTCGCCTATTCATTTCTGGTTGCCTCCGTTTGTGGCCCATCGTTTGCAAGAAGGATTCAAGTATTTCGGCAAGCACAAACATGGCTTCTTAACTAATGAGGCGGTGATTATTGCTACCGAGACACGCACGTCGAGCCCGGTGCGCATCATCCGCGAGCCCGACACCTTGCAACATGTTCGTTTGCGCGGACTATTCCCCTGTGGTGAAGGTGCTGGTTATGCCGGAGGTATTGTGTCGGCCGGTGTGGATGGTGAGCGTTGCGCGGAAATGTGCTCGCAATACTTAAACGCCTGATCATATAGAATGAGAGATAGCCCACCAACTGAAAGGTTGATAGCATTTTCTTCAAAGTGAAAAATAAAAATCCGCAAGACTTCACCTATATGGAGTTTTGCGGATTGTTTATTTGTGTGGTGACGCACGTCTGACGCCTCCATCGCTTAAGGGCTGGTTTTGCCCACCGCGAATGGTTGCTTATAAAATGGTCTTTACTGCTTCAAGCATTCCCTTCTCTTGGATGAGGTCGAGATAGCGCTTCACCATGTCGCAGAGCCCTGGCACTGTTTGGTTGAGGTTCTCATGCCATACGTAGTCGAATGCCAACACGCCTTCAGCAACAGCCTGTGTATTGCCCGTTGCCCACAACTCGGTGAGGTGGTCCATAATCTTCTGGTCATCGTTGGGAACGATGTCGGTGCCGTCGTCGCGCTTTCCACCTTTATAATAGGTAATGATGGCGGCCAAACCCAATACCAATCCTTCGGGCAATTTACCCTTACGTTTGAGATAGGTCTTTACGCCGGGTAAGTCGCGTGTCTCGTATTTGGGGAAGCTGTTGAGCATGATGGATGTAACCTGATGGTCGACGAACGGGTTCTCGAAACGCTCGAGCACATCGTTGGCAAACTGCTTGCATTCGTCGATGGGCAGGTCGAGGGTTTGCATGAGTTCGTCGAACTGCACCTTGTGGATGTAGCTTCCTATGACGGGATGCTCGCATGCATCGCGAACGATGTTGACTCCGCTCAGGAAAGCCACAGGCGAGAGTACCGTGTGAGGACCATTGAGCAAAGTAACCTTGCGAGCATGGTAAGGCTTCTCGTTGTCGGTGATGAGAACATGAAGACCAGCCTTCTCTGCGGGGAACTCCTCTCTCATCTTTTCGACGGTCATATTCTCAGCCTTTTCGATGACCCACAGGTGGAAGTTCTCCGCTTTCACTACGAGGTTGTCCTTGTAGCAAATCTTCTGTTGGATTTCGTTGATGGTGTCGCGTGGAAAACCAGGTACGATGCGGTCTACGAGTGTGGCGCAAACATAGCAATGATTGGTGAACCAGGCCTTGAATCCTTCGTAGTCCTTACCAAGGTCGTTTTTCCACAGTTCAATATATTGGTAGATACACTCCTTCAGGTGATGTCCGTTTAGGAAGATGAGCTCGCAAGGCATAATGATCATGCCCTTTGTGGGGTCGCCGTTGAAATACTGGTAACGGTGGAACAACAATTGCACGAGTTTTCCAGGGTAGCTGGCCGCAGGTGCGTCGCCCAATTTGCAAGCGGGGTCGAAGGCGATGCCAGCCTCGGTGGTGTTGGAGATCACAAACCGCATCTCAGGCTGCTCAGCGAGCGCCATGAAAGCTTGGTTTTGGGTATAGGGATTCAGCGCTCTGCTGATGACATCGATGCGCGTAAGCGTGTTGACGTGGGCGCCGTTCTCCTTGCCCTGTAAGTTCACATGGTACAGACAGTCTTGCCCGTTGAGCCAATCCACCATGCCGCGCTCTATGGGTTGCACAACGACAACACTTGAGTTGAAATCGGTCTTTTGGTCCATGTTGTAAATAATCCAGTCGACAAATGCGCGAAGGAAATTGCCTTCACCAAACTGAATGATCCGTTCGGGCATTGCGCTTTTGGGTGCCGTGCGTCGGTTCAACGCTTTAAGTTCTTTCATGATGGAATGATTGTCTTAGTTATAAGTTCATTATGGGTTTGTGCAAGCAGAATCCATGGGGTATAAGTTATCCAATGGTTGTGTATTGCTTTATTACATGCAAAGGTAGTAATAAATATGAATGGGGTACATGGGTACGAGTGTTAAAATGCACGCAAACCTTTACGCTTGATAATTTATGATGGGTTTTACTCTCGTAATTCCAAAAAAATATAGTAACTTTGCACATACTCAAATAGGATCAAAATTATGAAACAGACTAAGATTGTATGTTCCGTCAGTGATCGCCGTTGTGATGTGGATTTTCTGCGAAAACTCTTCTTCGCTGGTATGAATGTAGTCAGGATGAACACGGCTCACGCTACTCAGGATGGTATTCGTAATATCATTAGCAATGTGCGTGCCGTTTCGCCGCATATTGGAATTCTCATTGACACCAAGGGTCCGGAGGTCCGAACGACCGATGTCAAGGAGAAAATCGCTTATAAAACAGGTGATGTGGTGAAGATCTTCGGTCGGCCGGAGATGGATACCACCCACGACATCATCAATGTGAATTATAAAGATTTCACTCGCGACGTGAAGGTGGGTGACCATATCCTCATTGATGATGGCCTGCTCGATATGGTCGTCATGGATATTGTGGGTCCCACGGTTTATGCCACCATGCAAAACGACGGTGTGTTGGGCGCTCATAAGAGCGTCAATGTGCCGGGCGAACATATCGATTTGCCAGCCCTCACCGAGAAGGATAAGCGCAACATCTTGTTGGCCATTGATGAAGATATTGATTTCATAGCTCATAGCTTTGTGAGATCGGCAGCAGATGTGAAGGCCGTGCAGGATATTTTGGATGAGCATCACTCAGACATTAAGATTATCGCAAAGATTGAGAATCAGGAGGGCGTTGACAATATCGACGAGATTATAGATGCCTGTTACGGTATAATGGTGGCTCGTGGCGACTTGGGTATAGAGGTTCCTATTGAGAAGATACCCGGTATTCAGCGCATGATTATCAATAAGTGTGTGCAGAAGAAGAAGCCGGTTATTGTGGCTACGCAAATGCTTCACACCATGATTGAGAATCCAAGACCCACTCGTGCTGAGGTGACCGATATTGCCAACGCCATCTATTCGAACACCGATGCGTTGATGTTGAGTGGCGAGACGGCAAGCGGAAAGTATCCGTTGGAGGCCGTGCAGACCATGGCTGCTGTTGCGGAGCAGGCCGAGCAAGACCGCTTCAACTTGGGTTATCAGGACGAGGTGCCTCTCAATGAGCGTTGCACGCAGCGTGAGTTTCTTGCTCACGCGGCTATCGACTCCACTCGCCTGTTAGGCGTTTCGGGCATCATCACCGACTCGGAGACGGGTGAAACGGCACGCAACCTGGCTGCCTTCCGTGGTCCTAAGCCTGTGCTGGCCATCTGTTATAAGGAAAAGACGCAGCGGTGGCTCAATCTTTCGTATGGTGTCATTCCTATCTACCAAAAGGAACACGTGAGCCCCGACTACATGTTCACGGCTGCGCTTCGTATGCTCAGGCAGAAGGGGTACATTCGTTTGGAGGACAAGATCGCATATCTGTCAGGTTCGTTTGGCGAGGGTGGTGGCACCACATTCCTCGAAGTGAACAAGGTGAAAGATTATTTCGACAAGAACTACGAGTTCCACTTGCCCAACATGGAAAACAAGTAAACAATAATTTGGAATCGAAATAGTTTTGATTTCACACTCATATAATTGTACAAGCGGGAAGCCTCTCTAACTATGGAGGCTTCCCGCTTGTGTATTTGGGTTCACCAAACGTGTTGCATAGGTGGTGATATACATCCGTGTGATAACATGTATGAACCTGTAGGCTTGCCGTTGTGAATGGTTGGAGACAATTAGTCCTCAAGCAGGTCGGTCAGGAAATTGTCGAGGTCTTGGTCCAATCCTTCCATAAGGTCACCGCCTAAGATGACGGTGTCGTCATCGGCTACATACAATTCGGCGATGAAAGTTTTTTCCTCGTCTTCCAATACAAAACTGAAGGGTTTCAGGATGCCCATCGCGTCGATAGCCTCATGATTGTTCCTCCAAACCTTACGAAGTATTGCCGTTGCTTTTTCGTAAAAGTTTTCGTCTTGGTTGCCAATCCACTGCTCCACCACACATCGAGTGATTTCTTTGTCGTCGTCGTCAAAGGCAACTAGCTCACCACTGTCTTGCGAGATGCGCACGTGAACGTCTGTCATGATGGACGTGTCATCACAAGTGGGGAATTTCTCAACAATCTTTTTTAAAAATCGCTCTGTTTGGAGAGTTGTCAGCTCGGTAGCTTCCATAATGTAGTGTTTATTAGATTTATTGCAAATATACCATATTATTGATTAAGTTCAAAGAAATATAGCCTTAATTTGAACAAGATTTGAAAAAAACAGAGATTCTTTTGAATAATCCGAATAATATTGGTAATTTTGAGCGCAAGTTATGCGTTATTGATGAACAAGAAAATTCAGCACAGCGGTATCATCGATTTAGTGGACAGTAAGCATGTTGTGGTGCGAGTCACCCAAATGTCAGCCTGCGCATCGTGCCAGATAGCAGGCCATTGCCGTTCGTCAGAGTCGCGTGATAAGCTTATAGAAGTTTACATGGATGACACAAACACTTTTCATGTGGGTGACCCAGTTCGTGTTATAATTGATGCAAAGGTTGGGTACCGCGCCTTAGCTTTAGGAATGGCATTTCCCTTGGTGTTGCTTATAAGTGTAATGGTGTTGGTGCTCATGTTGGGCGGAACCGAGGGAATGGCGGCGTTGAGCGGCTTAGCATCGCTAATACCTTATTATTATATGTTGTTTCTTATGAGAAAAAAGATACAGCGGTCCGTTTTGTTCTTGGTGGATAAGGCGAGCTTTTGATACGAACGATTCTTATACGAATACAAATACAAAAAATAATGATGATTTTTATGTTGACTGCAGTTATCGTCTTGGCTGTCATTGCATTGATAGCCGCGGTGGTGCTCTTTGTCGTTTCAAAGAAGTTTGCAGTGGAAGAAGATCCCCGAATAGGCCGGGTGCAAGAAGTGTTGCCTGGCGCTAACTGCGGTGGATGCAGCTTCGCTGGATGCTCAGGATTGGCCACCGCTTTGGTGGCAGGTGCCGACAAGGGTAGCATTGAAGGCCTGGGTTGTCCGGTTGGAGGTCCTACTGTTATGGGACAAGTGGCCGATTTGTTAGGCATGGCCATTGAGGCGAGTGATCCCAGGGTTGCCGTTGTGCGTTGCAATGGTGGTTGCGAGAGTCGTCCACGCATAGCAGAATATGATGGTTTGCACACATGTGCGGCTATGAATGCTACGGGAGCAGGTGAGACGGCATGTGGCTATGGCTGTCTTGGCTGTGGCGATTGTGTTGCTGCGTGTCAGTTTGGAGGTCTTCGCATGAATGCTGAAACTGGACTCCCAGAGGTGGACGAAGACGTGTGTACAGCGTGTGGTGCTTGTGTGAAAGTCTGCCCCCGACATATTATAGAACTTAGGAAGAAAGGCCCCAAGAATCGCAGGGTGTTTGTGTCGTGTGTCAACAAAGACAAAGGAGCCGTGGCCCGCAAGGCATGTCAGGCAGCCTGCATAGGATGTGGCAAGTGCCAGAAAGTATGTAAGTTCGATGCCATTACGGTCGTTAATAACATTTCGTATATCGACGACTCGAAATGCCGACTCTGTACTCAATGTGTTGACGCTTGTCCTACACATGCCATCGTGAAGGTTCATTTCCCCATCAAAAGAAACGTTGTGAAACTCGAAGAAGAGAAGGAGGAACAAGCATGAAGTTGCATACATTTAAAA
Source organism: Hallella sp. (assembly GCF_037460745.1). Classification (NCBI taxonomy): domain Bacteria; kingdom Pseudomonadati; phylum Bacteroidota; class Bacteroidia; order Bacteroidales; family Prevotellaceae; genus Hallella; species Hallella sp. The sequence goes on from NZ_JAXVAE010000086.1 coordinate 33,986, forward strand.
TAGGTGGCGTTCATCCAGAAGAGAACAAGCTCTCTTCCGACGTGGTGGCAGTGGAGGCCGCTTTGCCCAAGGTGGCGGTGTTTCCGTTGTCGCAGCATATTGGCGCGCCGGCAAAACCAGTGGTTGGCAAAGGTGACAAGGTGAAGGTTGGAACGATGATTGCTGAAGCCAGTGGTTTTGTGTCGGCTCCCATTTTCTCTTCTGTCTCGGGCACTGTGGCTAAGATCGATACCGTCATTGACGCTACGGGTTACCAAAAGCCTGCCATCTTTATCAATGTGGAGGGCGATGAGTGGGAAGACCGTATAGATCGGTCGGAAACGTTGGAAACATTGGCCAACCATCCCGAACTTACCCCAGAGGAAATAGTTGCTCGGGTCAAGGATGCTGGAGTGACAGGCATGGGTGGCGCAGGATTCCCCACATTTATCAAGTTGACGCCACCGCCGACGGCCAAGGCGGAGTGTGTTATTATAAATGGTGTGGAGTGTGAGCCCTATATTACTGCAGATTACCGCCTTATGATGGAACATCCCGATGAAATATTGGTGGGTCTCGACCTGCTCATGAAGGCTGTGCGCGTGGAGAAGGGATTCATAGGCATTGAAGAGAATAAGCCTGAGGCCATTAGATTGTTGACGGAGAAAACGGCTCATGATCCGCGATTGGAAGTGGTTCCCCTGAAGCAAAAATACCCTCAAGGAGGAGAAAAGCAACTTGTGGACGCTGTTATGAACCGACAGGTTCCGGCACCTCCAGCCATTCCTGTGAGCGTAGGTGCTGTGGTGCAGAACGTGGGAACAGCCTACGCCGTTTATCAAGCCGTGATGAAGCGTAAGCCTCTTTTCGAGCGATACACCACGGTGACAGGTAAGCGTTTGGATCATCCTGCTAACTTCATCGTGCGTATGGGGACGCCCTTTGGTCAATTGATAGAGGCTTGTGGTGGCCTTCCCGACTGTGACAATAAGGTGCTGGCCGGTGGTCCCATGATGGGAAAAGCGGTCTTGAACCTGGATGTACCAGTATGCAAGGGAACCAATTCAGTAACCGTTTTGTCGGGAGCAGACGCTCATCGGCAATCGGCCCAGCCCTGCATACGTTGTGGAAAGTGTGTGGAGGCGTGCCCCATGGGCTTGGAACCCTATTTGTTGGCAACGTTGTCGAGCCTGAAGGATTATGATAGGCTTGAAAAGGAAGAAGTGACCAGTTGCATATCTTGTGGATCGTGCCAGTTTACGTGCCCTTCTCATCGTCCGATTCTCGACAACATTTTGCAGGGAAAGGGTGCTGTGATGGGAATCATCAAGGCACGTAACGCCGCAAAACAAACAAAATAATAAAGAGTAGTAAATTCAGAAAACACATATCATGGGAAAGTTAATCGTTTCACTATCCCCTCACGCCCACGGCCTTGACAGTGTGGAGCGCAACATGCGTGGTGTGATTATCGCCTTGTTGCCTGCTCTTTTGGTGTCGTTCTATTACTTTGGCCTGGGTTCTGTGGTGGTCTGCCTAACCAGTATTGCCTCGTGCATGTTCTTTGAATGGGCCATCACCAAATATTTGCTTCGTCGTCCGACCACGCTTTCGGATAGCTCAGCCATGCTGACAGGTTTGCTCTTGGGCATGAACTTACCAAGCAATTTCCCCATTTGGATGATACTCATTGGCTCGTTAGTGTCTATTGGTGTTGGTAAGATGACGTTTGGAGGTTTGGGCTGCAATATATTCAACCCTGCACTTGTGGGTCGTTGCTTCTTGCTCGTCAGTTTCCCCGCCGCCATGACTTCGTGGCCTGTCTCGGGACAGATGGACGCCTACACTGACGCCGTTACAGGTGCCACGCCTCTGAGCCTTATGAAAACGGCCATTAAAACAGGCGACTCCCATTTGTTGGAGAATTTGCCGAGCTCGATCGATATGTTATTGGGCAATATGTCCAATGGTATGGGAGCCGGCACGATGGGTGAGGTTTGTGCCTTGGCCTTGTTGCTGGGACTTGTCTATATGCTTTGTCGACGTATCATCACGTGGCACATTCCTGTAAGCATTATTGCTACAGTGCTTGTGTTTAGTGGACTGTTGCATCTCGCCAATCCTATTTATGCCAATCCGCTTCAGGTAATTCTCAGTGGCGGTCTGTTGTTAGGCGCCATCTTCATGGCTACCGATTATGTTACGTCGCCCATGACGCATCGTGGACAAATCATATACGGAGTTGCCATAGGATTCTTGACGGTTGCCATTCGTAACTGGGGAAGTTACCCAGAGGGAATGTCGTTTGCCATTCTCATCATGAACGCATTCACCCCATTGATCAACTTTTATGTAAAACCAAAACGGTTTGGCGAGAAGCCAGCCGCTAATAGATAGGAGGTGCATGATGGAAAAGATGAAATCATCCTTATTTAATATGGTGATGGTTCTTGTTGGCTTTGCCATAGTCATTGCCGTTCTCTTGGCGTGGGTTAACCATATCACGAAGGCCCCGATCAAGGCAAAGGCAGAGAAAACCCTGCAGGATGGCATACAAGAGGTAATGCAAACGCAGGATATGAAGGTGACAAAGAACGATACCGTTAGACAAATGGCCGATGGCAAAGAGACCGTCTTTGTTGTGCATGAGGTTGCCAATCAGGCAGGAAAAGGCATTGGCGCTGCTGTGGAAAGCACAGTGATGGGCTTCGGGGGCGATCTGAAGGTGTTGGTAGGCTTTGACGATTTGGGTAAAATATTGGGGTATACCATCTTGCAAACGTCTGAGACACCTGGCTTGGGAATGAAGGCCGACAAGTGGTTTCAGAAGGACGGCAAAGGAAATGTTATTGGTAAATCCCCTGCTACTGGCGATCTGGCGGTAAGTAAAGACGGAGGCGATGTAGACGCAATCACGGCTTCAACCATTACGAGCCGTGCATTCCTGAAGGCTATCAATCAGGCATACGCTGCTTATGCCCATAAGGGTGTTGATGGCGATAGTGGGGCAAGTAAGCAAATATAATAATGTGTAGGAAGAAATGAGCAAATATAAGATTATACTGAATGGGCTGATTAAGGAAAATCCAACGTTCGTGTTGTTGTTGGGTATGTGTCCCACCTTGGCCACCACGACCAGTGCTCTGAATGGCTTGTCGATGGGATTGGCCACCATGTTGGTGCTCTTGTGTACAAATACGGTTATCTCTTGCATAAAGCGCATCACGCCTGACCAAGTGCACATTCCTGTTTTTATCATTGTGATAGCCGCTTTTGTCACCTTGCTGCAAATGTTCATGTCGGCTTATGCGCCTGATGGCATCAATAAGGCACTTGGCATTTTTATTCCGCTGATTGTGGTTAACTGCATCATTTTAGGACGTGCTGAGAGCTTTGCATGTAAGCACACACCACTAGAAAGCCTTTGTGACGGAGTGGGCATTGGCTTAGGATTTACCTTTGGCTTGACCCTGTTGGGTGTGGTGCGCGAATTGTTGGGGGCGGGTTCTGTATTTGGAGTTGTGCTTCTGCCTGAGACTACCAATATGCTCTTGTTTATCCTTCCTCCGGGAGCCTTCATCACATTGGGCTATCTGATAGCCATCTTCAATCGTTTTAAGGCGAAGTAATGACAGCGCCGCCAGTGTGTGCGCATGCAAAAGTAAATTATTAAAGTGAATAGTATGGAATACCTACTTATATTTATCAGTGCGATATTTGTCAATAATATCATATTGAGCCAATTTCTTGGCATCTGTCCTTTCTTGGGAGTGTCCAGGAAGATTGACACGGCCCTTGGAATGGGTGCCGCCGTGGCCTTTGTGCTCACGCTTTCGACCATCGTTACGTGGCTGGTCCAGACCTATGTGCTCAACCCATTAGGACTTCAGTATCTGCAAACTTTGGCTTTTATCTTGGTCATAGCCACGTTGGTGCAGATGGTAGAGATCATTCTGAAGAAAGTTAGCCCACCGCTTTATCAGGCTTTAGGTATTTTTCTGCCATTGATAACCACCAACTGTGCCGTTCTGGGCGTTGCTATTCTTGTCATTCAGAAGGATTTCAACTTGTTGTCGAGTATCGTCTATGCCTTCTCCACAGCATTGGGATTTGCCCTTGCCCTTACGGTTTTCGCTGGCATTCGCGAACAGTTGTCGTTGGTTCAAGTACCCAAAGGCATGCAGGGAATGGCTATTGTGTTGGTAACAGCAGGATTGCTCTCCTTAGCCTTCATGGGCTTCTCTGGAGTGGACCTTGGGCTGCGCCAAATGATGGGACTGCAATAAAAATGAGGATTATTGCAAAAAAAAACAAGATTTTGGATACTATAATAAAAAGATTTTGTAACTTTGTCACGAATTAAAGACCAAATATTTTAATACTATACCAGTCATGAAACAGACTATTCTTGTTACAGGTGGAACCGGTTTTATTGGCTCTCACACAACAGTGGAATTGCAGCAGGCCGGCTACAAGGTCGTTATTGTCGATAATTTGTCTAACTCTAACATTCAAGTGCTTGATGGCATTGAGAAGATAACGGGCATCCGTCCTGCTTTTGAGAAGGTGGATCTCCGCGACAAGGAAGCTACGGAAGCTGTGTTCCAAAAGTACCCTGATATTGAAGGCATCATTCACTTTGCTGCCAGCAAAGCTGTGGGCGAGAGCGTGCAGAAGCCTTTGCTCTACTATCGTAACAACATCGTTTCCTTGGTCAACCTGCTCGAGTTGATGCCAAAGTACAATGTAAAGGGTATCATCTTCTCTTCAAGTTGCACAGTTTATGGCCAGCCAAAGCCTGAGAACTTGCCTGTCACTGAGGCTGCCCCTCACCAAAAGGCTACATCACCTTATGGTAACACCAAGGAGGTCAATGAGCAAATTATCTACGACTATATCCACAGTGGTGCTCCCATCAAGAGCATCGTTTTGAGATATTTCAACCCAATTGGCGCACACCCCACAGCTTTAATCGGTGAGTTGCCTAACGGTGTTCCGGCCAACCTGATTCCTTTCGTCACACAGACTGCCATGGGCATTCGCAAGGAGTTGACCATCTTTGGTAAGGACTATGATACGCCTGATGGCACTTGCATCCGTGACTATATCTATGTTGTCGATTTGGCTAAGGCTCACGTTGCCGCTATGCGTCGCGTGCTTGACGATGAGGATTCTCCCGCTATCGACTACTTCAACATTGGTACAGGTCACGGCAACACCACGCTGGAGATTGTGGAGACCTTTGAGAAGGCTACGGGTGTTAAGCTCAATTGGAAGTATGGTCCTCGCCGCGAGGGTGATATCGAGAAGATTTGGGGCGATTGCAGCAAGGCCAATAAGGTGCTTGGCTGGTCGGCCGACACACCTCTTGATCAAGTGCTCGCTTCTGCTTGGAAATGGCAGCAGAAGTTGCGCGAGAACGGGATCATGTAATCCCTCTCTTATATTTACGAAATAAAGGCGGGGCTTTGCCCCCGCATTTTTGTGTTTGTGTTGTTGTGAGGTCGCGACGTGAGTCGTGGCCTCATTTTGGTTTTGATGGTTATTCCTGTCTGCTATTTTCTACAATGGTTTGAAAACCTTACTCTAAAAAAGTGCGTGGTGACTAGTTAGCGAAAGCCAGAGCGTTTTTCATGACGAACCTGTTGTTATTCGTTTCATGAACAGGATCAAACTTAGTTCATTATGCAATATGTTGTAGTATAGGTTTTTAGGTAAGTTTATAATGTTTCGTAAGACTTTTTTGTGTTTACTTTAGGGGGGTGTCAAGCTGTTTGCGGTGTTTTTTCGTTTGGCAAAGAGTATTTAGTCCATTATATTTCTGTTTTTATCACATTTACATAGGCGATAGTTGCTTTTACCTTGAATAATTACTTGTTTTATTGGGGAAAATGTTGTACTTTTGTAGAAGTTTAAAAAATCTACAAAATGGACTGGATTATCAATCTCTTTACTACGACCGACAGTGTAGCCCATATTGCTTTGCTTTACGCTATCGTCATTTCTGTTGGCATACTTTTGGGCAAGGTGAAGGTTGGGGGAATCTCCCTAGGTGTCACCTTTGTGTTGTTCGCAGGCATTGTGGCCGGCCATGTTGGCTTTACGGCCCCTAAACCTATTCTTACGTTTGTGCAAGACTTTGGCTTGATTCTCTTCGTCTTCTGCATTGGTTTGCAGGTGGGACCAGGTTTCTTCGAGAGTTTCAAGCGAGGAGGTGTCACTCTTAATGTGCTTTCCACCGTTACGATCTTTCTGAACGTGCTGGTTATGTTTGCGTGTTATTACATTTTCTTCGACACGTCAGACATCAATAACCTGCCCATGATGGTGGGTACGCTCTATGGAGCTGTTACCAATACGCCAGGACTTGGTGCCGCAAATGAGGCTATGACTACTGTGTTCGGAAATCTTCCGGTACCTCAGATTGCCAATGGATATGCATGTGCTTATCCGTTGGGCGTGGTGGGAATCATTGGTGCTACGATTGCCATTCGCTATATCACACGTACCAAGCTTGAGGAAGAAGAGAACAAGTTGAACGAGGCTGAGGCCGACAACACTCAAGTCAAACCTAAAAGCATGACGTTGCTCGTGAGCAATGCTTATTTGGCAGGACGTAGCTTGCAGCAAATTACCGAGTTCCTCAATCGTGACATTGTTTGCACACGACTGCATCATGGAGACGAGGTTATTACCCCTCGTCGAGATACCGTGTTCTCTGTAGGCGACCAGGTGCTTTTGGTTTGTGCAGAGGCTGACGCAGAGGCCATCAAGGCATTCATTGGTCCTGAGATAGAGACGGACTGGGAGGTTGAGGACGATAAGACCCCCATGATCTCAAAGCGTGTGGTTATTACCAACCCCAAGATGAACGGTAAGACCCTTGGCAAGATGCATTTCTCTAGTGTTTATGGTGTGAACATCACGCGTATCACACGCCAGGGAATGGACCTGTTTGCCAGCCGTAACCACCATTTCCATGTGGGCGACCGCATCATGGTTGTAGGCCGTGAGGATAACGTGAACCGTGTGGCTGAGCTTATGGGTAACTCGGTGAAGCGCCTCGACGCGCCCAACATTGCAACCATTTTCATTGGTATTTTTGTGGGTATCTTGTTTGGTAGTATACCATTCTCCATTCCAGGAATGCCTGTGCCATTGAAGTTGGGTATTGCTGGTGGTCCGCTGATTATTGCCATCCTCATTGGTCGTTTTGGCTATCGCTTCAAACTGGTTACCTATACCACAACGTCTGCCAATATGATGTTGCGTGAGATGGGGTTGGCCCTCTTCTTGGCCAGTGTCGGAATTAAGGCAGGTGCAGGTTTCTGGGAGACGGTAGTGCAAGGCGATGGATTGAAATATGTATATACCGGTTTCCTGATAACCATCATTCCTATTCTTATTATTGGAACGATTGCCCGTCTGAAGTTTAAGTTCAATTACTTTACGATTATGGGTATGCTTGCCGGAACTTATACAGACCCGCCTGCATTGGCGTATGCTAATTCCATTTGCTCAAAGGAGGCTCCTGCTGTGGGCTATTCTACAGTTTACCCATTGAGTATGTTCTTAAGGATATTTGTGGCACAGATAGTGGTGCTATTCTTCTGCGGAGTCTAAAGCCTTTAGCATCTTTCAGCTAAAGGAAATGCTGACAAGGGTAGGGAAGATGGTCCCACGCTTGTCAGCATTTTCAATGATGCTATAATATAACAAAAGAAAAGTCCGCAATCATTTTCTTGGCTAATAACGCCAAGAGAATGATTGCGGATTCTATTTGTATGGTGTGTTTTCTTTGTTCTTCTTGTAACTTTGTAAGCTGTAAGCTATTACACCTTCATTCTTAATTTACCCTCGTAGCTAACGATTAACTCTATTTGGAAACTACTAATGTTGTCGGGCATTCCCAAGGATGCCGTGTAATGGATGCCTTCCTGGTCAACCTTCTTGAACAGCACATCGTTTAAGATGATTTGTTGGATGACATCCTTAGGTATGAAACTGGCAAATTGTTGTTTGTGGAAGTCGCGTGAGAATAGTTTCTTGGCTCCTTGGTACACATTCAGATTTACGATGTTATCGTAATAGACGTTCCCAACCTCAACACCTTCGTCGTTGTACGATGATTTTACCACTTTGTAGCTTGTGGGGTTTACTTGCACATAACAGTGATAACGCTTGCCCTCATAGCTGACAATCGTGTCGCGACGAATCAATTGGTTTTGATTGATGGCCTGTGGTTTCTCGTGGCGGAATGCATTGGCGTCGTCCGGGTCGTCGCTCAAAGTAAGCCTAACCTCGTCACCGTTTTGGTTTTTGAAAACAAACAGGTGCCGTGTCTGTTTGACTACTGGATATTTTACCTCGTTTACCCCATGAAGCACCAACGTGTCGTCGATGATTTGGAAGTAGACGGGTAAACTTGTTGTGTCAGGATAGAAGATGGTGTCGCCCTTTGCTTTGAAAGCCACAGTTTGTGCATCCTCATCAACCCAGATGCCCTGAAGCATTTTTTTTGCGGTGGTGTCCTCTTGGGGCGTATTAGGACTGCTAGCTTTGTTCTCGCAAGCAGTCAGAAGGGCCAAAAAGGCAACAACCAATATAGTCAGTCTTTTCATTACCAATTCTTTATGTGAGCAAGCCGTAGTTAGCGGCCTATGCAATGATACTCGAAGCCAGCCTCGGCCAACTCCTCTGGGTCGAAGATGTTACGTCCGTCAATGATCAATTTCTTGTTCATGGCGCTTCCTACCACATCCCAACTTGGTAAGCGAAATTCTTTCCATTCTGTGAGTAGTAGTAACGCGTCGGCATGGAATACGGCTTCGTATTTGTCGCGGCAGTAGATAACGTCATCTCCAACACGACGACGGCACTCGTCCATGGCTACAGGGTCAAAAGCGCGTATAGTGCAACCGGCTTCCTTCAGCAACTTGATGATTACCAAAGCGGTCGACTCTCGCATGTCGTCGGTCTCAGGCTTGAATGACAATCCCCAAAGAGCAATGGTCTTGCCCTTGAGCGACTCTCCATTGTATGCAGCTTGCAGCTTGTGGAAGAGTATCGATTTCTGCTTTTCGTTAACATGTTCAACGGCTTTTAGCACCTCCATTGAATATCCGCAGTCGTCCGCGGTCTTGATAAGCGCTTTCACATCCTTGGGGAAGCATGAACCACCATAGCCACATCCTGCATAGAGAAATTTGCGGCCGATACGTGTGTCGCTGCCTATGCCTTGGCGAACCATGTTTACATCAGCGCCTACACATTCGCAGAGATTAGCGATGTCGTTCATAAACGAGATGCGGGTGGCCAACATGGAATTGGAGGCGTACTTGGTCATCTCGGCGCTGGGAATATCCATAAAGATGACCCTAAAGTTGTTGATAAGGAAAGGCTTGTAAAGTCTTGTGAGAATGGTCTTTGCACGTTCACTCTCTATGCCTACTACAACGCGGTCGGGACTCATGAAGTCTTTGATGGCGTTGCCCTCCTTTAAGAACTCGGGGTTGCTGGCAACGTCGAATGCAATGTCAACGCCGCGTTTGTCGAGCTCTTCCTGAATGGTGGCTCTAACCTTGCGTGCCGTACCTACGGGTACCGTGCTCTTAGTTACTACAACAAGGTATTTGTTTAAGTTCTGGCCTATAGTTTTTGCCACCTGAAGCACATATTTCAAGTCGGCTGATCCGTCCTCGTCGGGCGGTGTTCCAACAGCAGAGAACACAATCTCTTGTTCATTTAGTACCTCGGGTAACGATGATGTAAATTTCAGCCTTCCGGCTTTCACGTTCTTTAGCACGAGTTCATCGAGACCTGGCTCGTAGATGGGGATCTCGCCCTTTTTGAGACGTTCAATTTTATTGATGTCCACATCTACACAAGTAACATTGGCTCCTGTGTCGGCAAAGCATGCGCCACTTACCAAACCTACGTAACCTGTTCCAACAATGGCTATATTCATAATGTAATGTTAAGGTTAGATTTTAATTATTCGAATACAACAGCGTCGCAAAGTTGCGGTGCTTTCAAATCTTTCTCACTTGTAACGACATTCTTTGAATCGATAGGCCAATGGATGTCGATGTCTGGATCGTTCCAGCATATGCCTGCCTCGTGTTGAGGGGCGTAAACATTGTCCACTTTATATGTGAAGATGGCCTCGTCGCTTAATACAAGGAAACCATGGGCAAACCCTCGTGGTATAAAGAGTTGACGTTTGTTGTCTTCTGAGAGCTCCACCATCACATGCTTTCGGAATGTGGGCGATGATTTGCGAATGTCTACGGCAACATCAAGGACGCGCCCTTTAATGACACGCACCAACTTGGCTTGTGAGAATTCTCCTTTTTGGTAATGAAGGCCTCTAAGGACGCCATAACTGGATTTCGATTCGTTGTCTTGAATGAAGTGGATAGGGCCAACGTGCTCTTCGAATTCGCCTGCTTTCCAAGCCTCAAAGAAGTAGCCGCGGCTATCATCGAACACGTTAGGTTCGATAATCCAAACTCCTTTAATTTCTGTTTCTTTGTATTCCATTTCCTTAGAAAATACGTATTATGCCACAAAGATAATCATTTCGTTTGAATTGAAATCGTTTCTAAAACAATATTATCAATTTTTGCTTTTTTTACCACAATATCTTGCTCCGTCGCCATATTTTTAGTACTTTTGCAGTTGTGATTGAATTAGACAGACATCTTGAGATATTGCTTCTGAGCAACGATTGCGTGATCGTGCCAGACTTCGGAGGCTTCATGGCACATCATGTTGACGCTCGGAGGGATGGTGCGGATGGCATGTTTTTGCCCCCTGCTCGGACAATTGGATTCAATCCCAAACTCACGATTAACGATTCTTTGTTAGCTCAGTCGTATGTGGAATGCTACGACATTAGCTATCCCGAGGCCTTGCGACGTATTGTCGACGAGGTCAGAGAGTTGCGTCAGCATATTGAGAATGATGGCTATTATGAGTTGCACGGCATTGGCGTGATCTCGCTTAACAGTGAGGGCCGCTATGTGTTTGAGCCTTGTGAGGCCGGTATATTGACACCCTCTCTCTATGGCTTGTCGGGTTTTGAGATTCTCTCATTGCGTGAGATTGAAGTTGGGCGTAAGACAGAAGGTCTTATGATGGTTGACGATGCGGGGGCTACTACCGGTGGCGGTGTGGTTGTAACATTAGCCGATAAGGTGGAAGAGGAGGAAGACGAAACAGTTCCTGGCCAGCGTATGGTAATGCTTTGGCGTACGGTAGCTGCCGCATGTGTTGCTGCATTGATATTCTTGTTGTTTCCTTCACCCTTGGACAATAATCAGAAATTGTTGACTGCTGGTACTATCAATGTCGACCTTCTTCAGAAGGTTCTTCCCAAGACAGAAGTATCTGGAATTGATATAGAGGCCAATGGCATTAGTAAGGATGCCAAAGATGCTGAGCCTGTGTCTAAGGCACAGAATAATGCTATGCAAGAATCGCAAGAAGGTTTTGTCATTGTTTTGGCAAGTCGCGTAACCAAGACCAATGCTCAAGCTTATGTGGAAAGTTTGCATAAGCGTGGTTACCAGGATGCGAGAGTGGTAAGTGACCCTCGCAACACAAAGGTAGTCTACGGATTCTATAATTCTCAGGCAGAAGCCTACGACTCGCTTAACGACTTAAGGAAGGTCGGAGAGTTTAATGAGGCGTGGGTTATGAAACATCATCAATAATCATTCATGAAAAACGTTCGTTGCCCTCAATGCCAACACGTCATTTCTTTTGACGAAACGAAATACGAAAATGGTCAAGTTCTTGTTGTGAGATGTCCATCTTGCGATAAGAAATTTGGTGTGCGTGTTAAGCGTGAGGTGAAAGAGCCTGTTAACGAATCTGCTAACGTGGATGAAGATGCGCTTCAGGAGCCGCAGAGAGAGAGTTGTGGACGAATTGTCGTTATTGAGAACAACTACTGTTATCAGCAGGAGTTCCCCTTGTATATGGGTGATAATATCATCGGAAGAGAGAAGAAGAACTATGTAGTGGATTGCCCTATTGAGAGTGGTGATCTGAACATAGATTATAGACATTGCGTGATTAGCGTAAGCCGAAAGAAGAGCGGAAAACTTCAGTTTGTATTGCGCGATATGCCCAGCAACAAAGGCACGTTTGTTGAGGGTCTGCGCTTGGCTCCGAAGGAGAGGAGGGTTATTGAAGACGGATCGGTCTTTACCATTGGTCTTACGTCGGTTATGCTCAAACTTTCATAAACGTTTTGTGTGGCAACACTTGTTGTTGACATATTGTCACTTAGTAGTTGGCTTTGTCATTTTTAACTCTTAGGATGAGTTTTGGGTGTGAGCATCTCTGGGGTTATTTGCGAACCCGACATTATGCTTGAACCCGACATTATGCTTTGGCCCGACATGATGTTTGGGCTCGATATTTTGCATGAACTCTTTGTTTGCTTAAACTCTGCATCTGCTTGATTTTTTTTGTTTTACTAAGATTCGTTATGCAATCTTTTTTGTTCAAACGGCCTGAAACAAAAGCCACCCCGAGTTGTATTCCTAAGTTCTACTTGCGTTTAAGAAGCAAGATTGATTGGCATTTGTATTGTTGGTTATATGCTGCATAACCCCCCTTTCTGTGATAAGTTGCGTAACAATCGTAGGCTGCCGACTGATGGGAAGCACTCGGGTAACAGACTTGGTTTGCGATGTAATGCGTTGTCCCGTGGACTTAGGTAATTGTGGTAAAACAGCGAATAGTTATACATTTCTATAAAAAATCCCTTGCTTTTCTACAATTCATTTTTCTATTTGATAGAATTTATGTAAATTTGCAATGTTATAGGAGCTATGATACCTCTAAATTTGAAAGGGAAATGGAAGTTGCCATCGTTAAATATAATGCGGGAAATATATTCTCGGTGATAAGCGCTTTGAAAAGACAAGGTGTTGAACCCGAGTTGACTGACGACGCTGAGCGGTTGGCTAAGGCTGACTGTGTTATCTTCCCTGGGCAGGGAAATGCTCGAACTACGATGGATAATCTCAGGAGAAGTCGTTTGGATGAAGTGATTCGTTCCCTCACACAACCCGTTTTGGGCATTTGCGTAGGCCAACAATTGTTGTGTCGGCATTCTGAGGAAGGCGATACGGATTGCATTGGGGTGTTCCCAGTTGATGTGAAACGATTCCGTCCCGATAGCCTCGAACAGAAGATTCCGGCTATGGGTTGGAACGCCTTGTACGACCTGTCCTCTCCTTTGATGCATGGTCTCTCGGCTGACGATTATGTTTATTTCGTACATAGTTATTATGCTCCTGTTTGTCCCTTCACCATCGCTAAGGCCGATTATATTCAACCTTATTCGGCATCTTTGCATAAAGACAACTTTTGGGCTACCCAGTTTCATCCTGAGAAGAGCGGGAAAGTGGGAGAACAGATTATTAGCAATTTTCTTACTTTGGCAAGATGAAAATACAACTGATACCAGCAATCGACATTCTTGACGGAAAATGTGTTCGTTTGACCAAAGGCGACTATGACCAAAAGAAAGTCTACGATGATAACCCTGTCGACCAAGCCCGTTGTTTTGAGGACATGGGGTTTACTCGTTTGCATGTCGTTGACCTTGATGGTGCCAAGTCGAAGCATATTGTCAACGAGCAAGTGCTTTGCGACATTACCTCCCACACCCATTTAGAGGTTGATTTCGGAGGAGGCATTAAGTCGGATGCCGATATCCAAAAAGCTTTCGAGGCTGGAGCTTCTATGGTGACAGTAGGTAGCGTGGCGGTAAGCAACCCCGACCTGTTCGTCTCTTGGTTGGAGAAGTATGGTTCCGACCATTTGATATTGGGCGCCGACACAAGTCATGGCAAAATCTCCGTTAATGGATGGTTGGAGAATTCCGAGGAAGAACTGATTCCCTTCTTGGGACGTTACGTCAACGAAGGAGTTACCAATGTGTTGTGCACGGAAATCTCTCGAGATGGCACCTTGAGTGGTCCTGCAATCGACTTATATGTAGATATCTTGAAGCATTTTCCTCACATGAACCTCATTGCCAGCGGAGGCGTGGGCTCGACCGATGATATTGTAAAGTTGGACGAGGCGGGTGTCCCTGCCGTTGTCTTTGGCAAGGCATGGTATGAGGGGCGTCTCGACGTAAATCGTTTAGGGTATGGCAAATAGAGGTCTTGCAAAGCGCATCGTTCCTTGTTTGGATGTCAAGGACGGGCAAACCGTTAAGGGAACCAATTTCGTCAACCTTCGCCAAGCTGGCGATCCGGTAGAGTTGGGTAAGGCCTATAGTGAGGCCGGAGCTGACGAGTTGGTGTTTCTCGACATAACCGCTTCTTTGGAAGGTCGTCGTACCTTCACCGATATGGTGACCAAGGTAGCGTCAGAGATTAACATTCCATTCACTGTGGGTGGCGGCATTCACGAGTTGAGCGATGTGGATAGGTTGCTCTATGCTGGTGCTGACAAGATCAGCCTTAATAGTGCAGCCATCAAGACCCCATCGTTGATTGATGAGATCGCTGCGAAGTATGGTTCTCAGGTCTGTGTTTGCGCCATCGACGCCCGATTGGACGATCGGGGATGGTATTGCTATATGAATGGTGGGCACACTCCAACCGACTTGCCTCTCTTCGAATGGGCGCATGAGGTGGCTGATCGTGGAGCAGGAGAAATCTTGTTTACGAGCATGAACCATGATGGTGTGAAGCAAGGCTTTGCCCTCGAGGCGTTAGCCCGTTTGGCCGAGGACGTTCCGGTCCCAATCATAGCCAGTGGTGGTGCCGGAAAGAAAGAGCATTTCCGTGATGCCTTTACCATAGGACATGCCGATGCGGCGCTCGCTGCCAGCGTTTTCCACTTTGGAGAGATAGACATCCGTGAGTTGAAGAAATACTTGAGAAACGAAGGAGTTAATGTTAGACTTTGATATTTAACAAGCCATGATAAAGATAGATTTCGATAAAATGGGAGGCCTCGTGCCGGCCATCATCCAAGACGCCGTAACGAAAAACGTGCTGATGCTTGGGTTCATGAACGAAGAGGCTTATCAGAAGACAATAGATACAAAGAAGGTTACTTTTTGGAGCCGCACGCGTAACTGCTTGTGGACCAAGGGCGAAACGTCGGGCAACTACTTGAACCTGGTTGACATCAGGTTGGATTGTGACAACGACACGCTCCTTGTCAAGGTGCATCCACAAGGCCCCACCTGTCACTTGGGCACCGACACTTGTTGGGGCGAGGACAACTCGCTGAACCCCATTCTGTTCTTGTCAGAGTTGCAAAACTTTATCGACAAGCGCCATCAGGAAATGCCTGAAAATAGCTACACCACCAGTCTTTTCAAGAAGGGCATCAACAAGATGGCCCAGAAGGTGGGCGAAGAGGCCACAGAGACCATCATCGAGGCTACCAATGGAACCAACGAGCAATTGGTGTATGAGTTGTCTGACTTGTTGTATCATCTCATAGTGATGCTAACAGCCAAGGGGTTGAGTATCGAGGATGTGGCAAGCGAACTGATTAAGCGCCACGATCCCAATTGGGACAAGGCCAGGAGAATGAAAAAGAGTAGCCAAGCGTAATAATTAAACTAAGAATCATGGGCATGCTTATTGATTACAAGCAAGTAAAAATATACCAACAGGAGAAGCTTATCCTCGACCAGGTTGATTTTCATGTTGAGGAAGGCGAATTTGTATATATCATTGGTAAGGTGGGCTCGGGCAAGAGCTCTTTGTTGAAGACCCTTTACTGCGAGCTCGACATCTACCAGGATGAGGCCGAGAAGGCAGAGGTGTTGGGCCGAAGCCTTACGTCTATTCGTCGAAAGGACATTCCTGCGTTGCGCAAGGAGATGGGCATCATCTTCCAAGATTTCAAGTTGTTGACCGACCGAACCATCTACAAGAACCTTCAGTTTGTGTTGAAGGCCACAGGTTGGAAGAAGAAGGACGAAATCAACCAGCGCATTGAGGAGGTCCTCACCGATGTAGGTTTGCTGGATAAGAAAGATAATCTTCCCCACGAGTTGTCGGGTGGGGAGCAGCAGCGCATAGCCATTGCCCGTGCGTTGTTGAACCATCCTAAGGTGATCATCGCCGATGAGCCCACGGGTAATCTCGACCCGGAGACGGCCAACAACATCGTGAAACTTCTCAAGGACATTACCACGAACGGAACAGCCGTGGTCATGTCGACCCACAACATCCCCATGCTCGACCGTTACCCTGGTGTGGTATACCAATGTGCGGATGGGGCCATGCGCGATGTAACGTCCTCTTACAACAAATTGAATCTTTCCGAGGAGCAAGACTGATCCTTGGGTCCGCATCATTTTATAGAATAAAAAAACAACACATAAAGCATACAATCATGAAGGTAATGAAGTTTGGTGGCACATCGGTTGGTAGTGCCGAGAGAATGAAAAACGTTGCTTCCCTGATCACGGAATCTGGTGAGCCTAATTTCGTGGTACTTTCAGCCATGAGCGGTACAACCAACTCATTGGTTGAAATTAGCGATTATCTTTACAAGAAGAATCCTGAGGGTGCCAATGAAGTGATCAATGCGCTGGAGAAGAAATACCAGCAGCACGTGGAAGAACTTTATAGCACCGACGAATATAAGCAGAAGACCCGTGAGTTCTTGGCAGAGGAGTTCGACTATCTCCGTTCGTTCACCAAGGACCTTTTCACAAGCTTTGAGGAGAAGACCATTGTTGCCCAAGGCGAGGTGATGTCTACCAACATGGTGGTCAACTACCTGAACGAGCAGGGCGTCAAGGCCGTGCTTCTCAACGCTCTCGATTTCATGCGTACCGACAAAAACGCCGATCCCGATCCTCAATACATCAAGGAGAAGCTCCGTGCCATTATGGAGAAGAACGAGGGCTACCAGATTTACATTACCCAGGGCTTTATTTGCCGAAACGCATACGGTGAGGTCGACAATTTGCAACGTGGTGGTTCCGATTACACCGCCTCTTTGATTGGCGCCGCCCTTCCTGCCGACGAGATTCAGATTTGGACCGACATCGACGGCATGCACAATAACGACCCTCGCGTGGTGGAGCACACCGACGCCATCCATCAGCTCAACTTCGAGGAGGCTGCCGAGTTGGCTTATTTCGGAGCCAAGATCCTTCACCCTACGTGTGTGCAACCAGCCAAGTTTGCTGGAATCCCCGTTCGTTTGAAGAACACGCTGGACCCCAAGGCAGATGGCACCATCATCGACAATGTGCTGATTCGAGGCAAGATTAAGGCCGTGGCAGCCAAAGACAACATTACGGCCATCAAGATCAAGTCGTCGCGCATGCTTCTGGCCACCGGCTTCCTTCGTAAGATTTTTGAGATCTTCGAGAGCTACCAAACCCCCATTGACATGCTGGCCACGTCGGAGGTGGGCGTTTCCATGAGCATCGACAACCATTCGCATCTTAACGAGATTGTCGACGAACTGAAGAAGTATGGAACCGTTACCGTCGACACCAACATGTGCATTGTCTGCGTTGTGGGCGACCTCGATTGGAGCAACCTCGGCTTTGAGACCATTGCCACCGACGCCATGCGCGACATTCCCGTTCGCATGATCAGTTACGGCGGAAGCAACTACAACATCTCCTTCTTGATTAAGGAGTCTGACAAGAAGCGTGCTTTGCAGAGTTTGTCCGACACCCTGTTCAAGTAAACGGCCCCCAACAACACAACACAATCATACAAGCACTACACATGAAAGGTATTTTTCCCATTGAAAAGTTTCAGAAAGTAAGAACTCCGTTCTACTATTATGATACTACGCTATTACGAGCCACGCTCCACGAGATCCGCAAGGAAGTGGAGCGCCGTGAGAATTTTGTTGTCCACTATGCGGTCAAGGCCAACGCCAACCCGAAGATCCTGAAGATTATTCGCGAGGCAGGATTGGGTGCCGATTGCGTTAGTGGTGGCGAGATTGAGGCAGCTTTACGTGCCGGTTTCCCGGCCAGCAAAATAGTCTATGCGGGTGTGGGTAAGAGCGATTGGGAGATTAACCTTGGGCTCGACAACGACATCTTCTGCTTCAACGTGGAGAGCATAGCCGAGCTGGAGGTGATCAACGAACTGGCTTCTAAGAAGGGCGTGGTGGCCAATGTGTGCCTTCGCATCAATCCCAACGTAGGTGCCCACACGCATGCCAACATCACCACGGGCCTTGCCGAGAACAAGTTTGGCATAGCCATGAACGATATGTTCGACGCCATCGATGAGGCCTTGTCCATGAAGAACATCCGCTTTAAGGGTTTGCATTTTCACATTGGTAGTCAGATACTTGACATGGGCGACTTCAAGGCCCTCTGCAATCGCATCAACGAGTTGCAGGCCGAGTTGGAGCGTCGCCATGTTCGGGTGGACAACATCAATGTGGGTGGTGGTCTTGGCGTGAGCTACGACCATCCCAACCACATTCCGGTGCCCGACTTCCAATCGTACTTCTCCACCTTTGCGCGCCATCTCACGCTCCGTCCCGGCCAGTCGTTGCATTTCGAGTTGGGGCGTTCGGTGGTTGCCCAGATGGGATCGCTCATCACCAAGGTGCTTTATGTGAAACAAGGAGCCACCAAGCAGTTTGCGATTGTCGACGCCGGCATGAGCGACCTCATTCGCCCCGCGCTCTACCAGGCCTATCATAAGATTGAGAACCTCACCGGCGACGGTCCTCTTTGCCCCTACGATGTTGTGGGTCCCATTTGCGAGTCGAGCGATGTCTTTGGCAAGTCGGTCGATCTCAATGAGGTGCATCGAGGAGACCTCTTTGCCATTCGCTCTGCGGGAGCCTATGGCGAGATCATGGCTTGCCAATACAATTGCCGTCCCCTTCCTCAGGGATATATCACCGAGGACTTTTGACATTGATATTATAACATAGGATTAATGAACATGGTAGAAATGTTATCCGACAACGTTGCGATTATCTTGGGCATCGCCGCTCTCTTGTTGGCTTTGACCACACCCTTTTTCAGTCCTCTTTTCAGATGGAAACGAAAAGAGGAGGAGGCGCACGATGTCGATTTGCAGCCTGTGTCTATCATCATCGCTTCGCACGACGATGCCCAGCAGTTGGAGAAGCACCTTCCGTCCATCCTTCAGCAGGATTATCCTGTTGGGTATGAGGTCATCGTGGTTATCCAAAAGGGCGACCACGATGTTGAAGACGCGCTCAAACGCATTAAGTACACCTACGAGCAGCAGGGTGGCGACGCACATTTCTACGTTACCTACATTCCTCAGACCTCGCGTTATATGAGCCGGCGCAAGCTGGCCATTACGTTGGGTGTGAAGGCCGCCAAGAACGAGTGGTTGTTGTTGCTCGATTCCGATTGCGCTCCCTCTTCGCCCCAATGGCTTGCCGCCATGGCCCGCCCTTGCGCTGACGACAAGTCGTTGGTCGTGGGCTATAGCAGTTACGACGCCGACACCTCGTCGTTTAAGCGTTACGAGCGTTTCTACCATTTCTGTTATCTGTTGCGTGAATGTGGCACGCAGGCCTACCGCACCAATTGCCCCATTGTCATGTTCCGCAAATCTCAGTTTATGTCGCAAAATGGCTACCTTGGCAATTTGGAGTTGGTTCGTGGCGAATACGATTTCTTGGTCAACAAGTATGCTGAGCCCGATGCTACGGCCATCTCTGTGAGTCCCACCGCATGGGTCATCCAGGATTCGCCCACCCGCAAGTCGTGGCTTAATGCGCATGTCTATTATATGGAGACGCGCAAGTTGCTCCAACGTGGCTTTCTCCACCGTTTGGTGTTTGGCGCCGACCAAGTGGCGATGCGCTTGTTCACCTGCGTGTCGCTTGCCGCATTGGCCTACTCGGTGCTCACCCTCAACTGGCTGTTGTTGGGTGTGGCTTTGTTGAGCGTCGTGTTAGAACTTCTCTTGCGCTATTGGGTCGACAAGCGCGCTATCCATCGTTTTGGCGAATCGTTCCCCTGGGCGTTCGTCTACGACCGTGTGATCATGTGGTCGGATCTCTATTTCATGATGCGCCACAAGTTTGCCGACCGGCGCGATTTCACCACCCATAAGCAATGATGGGATAAAAGCATCAACCTATGAAACGCAGAAAAATCCTATACCATGTGACCCCCGACACCGACGCCTCTCCGATCTATCACGAGATGGTGTCGCAGTTGGCCCTCGGCATGCAAGCGCAGGCCGATGTCGACCTGTCGGCTGCGTTAGACGATCACCCTCGCATGTCGTTGGCCGATTACGACCTGGTTCATGTGTTCGGATGTTGGAACAAGGTAGCTGCCAACCTCATGGCCCGTGCTTATCGCGAGCATGTGCCCACCGTGTTCTCCCCCTTGGGCGGCTTGCAGCCGTGGGTCATGAAGCAGCGCAAGTCGTCGTTGGCCCTTTCTTCGCAACGCGAGATGACAAGCAGGGCCTTGGCCGTTCATGTGTGTGGCAAGTTGGAACACGACACGTTTCTCTCCTTGAAATGGAACAATAGGGTGGCGCTCATTAAGAATCCCGTTCTTACCAGCAAGGTGTCGTTCTCCGAGATGGCCTCTCAGATGGACGCCCTCTACCAAAAGGTTATCGACACGTTTGCCCGATTGTTGCTTAGCCACAATTCGTGCCAGCTCATTGGCGAGCTGCTGGTGGCAGGGATCGACGACACCCTCTTGCGCGACCACAAGCGGGTGGGGGTGATCCGCTCTGGCTTGTCGCAGTTGGACGAGGCCGAGTGGCGTAAGATATACCTCTACGCCTCCGACGAGTGTGTTCTCGAGACCCTTAGGCAGGGATTGGCACGCCTGCAGATGGACGCGCCCGACCTGCCCGTCGACACCATCGATCGCTACCCACGCCACCTCCATTACACCACCGACTCCTTGGAGGGCGACAAACTCTTGTCGCGCAACCCCTTGACGAAGAGCAAGCTCAGCGATATCATCGATACCGACGAGAAGAAAGAGAGGCGGATCATCGTCAGGTTGCTTAATTTGAAATACGAGATGGAGCGCAACGAAGCCCCCTTGTCACATTTGGCCGATCTGTATCAATCGGTGCGCTTTGTCGACGCCGACGAGGATCGTCTCAACGAGGTGGCGCGCGCCATGGGCGTTCTCGAGTTTGCTGAGCGTCTCATGGCGGTGTTGCACCACACCTTTGGTCTTACCGAAGGGTTTATGCCCTTCAGGGAGCGCGCCGACAAGGCTTCCTTAGCTATGGTTAACCACATCACCAAATTTAATACTTACTAATATGAGCAAACAGTATGACATGGAGAGCGACAAGCATTATTTGCAGTTGCTTTCCCAATCTTTCCCAACCGTGGCCGACGCCAGTACGGAGATCATCAATCTGCAAGCCATATTGAACCTCCCCAAGGGGACGGAGCATTTCCTTGCCGATTTACACGGAGAGTATGAGGCTTTTCAGCACGTGTTGAAGAACGCCTCGGGCAACATCAAGCGTAAGGTGAACGAGCTCTTCGGCACCACCCTTCGCGACAGCGAGAAGCGCGAGTTGTGCACGCTCATCTATTATCCTGAGCAGAAGCTTGAGTTGGTGAAGGATTCGGAGCCCGACATCGATGATTGGTACCACATTACGCTCCACCACCTGGTGGCCGTGTGCCGCGACGTGTCGAGCAAATACACCCGCTCGAAGGTGCGCAAGTCGCTGCCCGCCGATTTCTCCTACATCATCCAGGAGCTCCTTCATGAGCGTACCGACGACAACGACAAGGCCGCCTACGTCAATGTCATTGTCGACACCATCATCTCCACGGGTCGCGCCGACGATTTCATCATAGCCATCTCCCACGTCATCCAGCGCTTGGCCATCGACCAGCTCCATATCCTCGGCGACATCTACGACCGGGGCCCGGGTGCCCATAAAATTCTCGATATGCTTGATGGTTACCACCATTGGGACATCACGTGGGGCAACCACGACATCCTGTGGATGGGAGCCGCCGCGGGCAACGATGCCTGTATCAGCAGCGTCGTCCGCCTCTCGCTGCGTTACGCCAACCTCGCCACGCTTGAGGAGGGCTATGGCATCAACCTCTTGCCGCTTGCCACCTTCGCCATGGACGTCTATGGCGACGACCCCTGCAAGGAGTTCCAACCGAAGATCACGGCCGGTTCGGAGCGTCTCGACGACAAGACCAAGCGCCTCACGGCTCTCATGCACAAGGCCATCAGCGTCATCCAGTTTAAGTTGGAGGCGCAGCTCTACGAGCGCCATCCCGATTGGAAGATGCAAGACCGCGAGATGTTCAATTTCGTCGATTTCGAGAAGCAAACCATTTGCCTGGGTGGTAAGGAATATCCCATGACGAGCTGCCATTTCCCCACCATCGACCCGAAGCACCCCAACAAGCTCTCGGCCGAGGAGGCCGAACTGGTGGATAAGCTCCACCATAGTTTCTCGGTGAGCGAGAAGCTCCACAAGCATATCCGCATGTTGCTTTCGCATGGCTGCATGTATGGCATTTGTAACAACAACCTGCTCTATCACGCCTCTGTTCCCCTCAACGCCGACGGCACCTTGAAGGAGGTGGAGATTTATCCTGGGCACAAGAGCTCGGGCATGCAACTGATGCTCGATGTGGGCCACATCATCCGCTTGGCGTTCCAGGCCGACGCGGCTCCCGAGATGAAGAAGTATGCCATCGACTATTTCATGTATCTGTGGTTGGGCCCCAACAGTCCGTTGTTCGACAAGGCGAAGATGACCACCTTTGAACGCTATTTCATCGAGGCGAAGGAGACCTACGAGGAGAAGAAGGGCAACTACTTCCGCTTGCGCGACAACGAGGAGGTTTGCGACCGCATCATGGACACCTTTGGCGTTACAGGCAACAACCGCCACATCATCAATGGCCATGTGCCGGTGAAGGTGGGCAAGGGCGAGACTCCCATCAAGGCCAATGGCAAGCTCATGGTGATCGATGGTGGCTTCTCGCAGGCCTACCACAAGGAGACGGGCATTGCCGGCTACACGCTGGTGTACCACAGCCGTGGCTTCCAACTGGTTCAGCACGAGCCTTTCACAAGCACCGAGGATGCCATTTTGCGAGGCACCGACATTAAGTCGACCATCCAGATTGTGGAGATGTCGGCCCGCCGCATGCTGGTCAACGATACCGACAAGGGTGTGGAGCTGCGTGGGCAGATCTCCGACCTCGAGGAGCTGCTCTACGCTTACCATCATGGCGTTATCAATGAGCGCGAGCGTAAGAAGTAGCGGCTGCCTATTGGTTGGCGGGGTGGCCATTCCATATCTCATCTATGCATTTAAGGGGGTGTGTCATAATTGACTATGGTCATTTATGGTGCACCCTCCTTTTGTAT